>CAZMPL010000213.1:0-6403 GCA_964567805.1 uncultured Pirellulales bacterium
TGAACAATTTCCTGAACCTGCTTATCGATATATTCATTATCAATTTCATCCAGCTGGGTCTCCGTGAGCGCATACCAGATATAAAACCGTAAAGTAATATAATTTTTCAGCGGCTCAGTTAGAAGTTCGGGATGGATTCCTTCCTGCAAAAAAAAGGGAATATTATCGAGCATTTCATCAAAAACATCATCTGGAACATCTATACGTCCTAATTTAGAATACTCATCAACAAAACATTTGAGAAATTGCTTCTGTTCCTCAGTGGTCAGTTGTCTGCCTGAAATTTTTGTGGATTCGAGTGCAAGTGAAACTTTTGAACGTACCTGCTCAATCTGTTTTGAAAGTTTCTCACTTATTGGTTCGTCCAAATGTTCGAGCGGCGAGCCGCTTCGCAACAAAAGCGAATCTGCTTCAAAACGTCTTATTGTATGCAATTCATGCCAGCGAGCATAAACACAGGCTTTCTCGAAAGTATCAGGTGCAAGACGAAAAGCTTCTTCGTATGCTTCAGTTGCTATGCGAGACAACCTGCGAAGCTCTACTCCCTGCTGTTCACTTGGCCATCCGGAGGAACTTGTAGATCTGTAATATGACATAAACATTACTTTTGCATATAACGCGCGAAGTTGTGCAAAACGATAACCTGTAAGGATACGTTCGCCGTTGGACTCTCGCAAATCCAGGGCTATCCCAGCATCCTCATAATTACCATCAAGAAGTGCGCGTTTTATAATGATGTAACAATCATTGGGCGATTCAATTTTATCTATCAGGTTCGTTAGAAATTCCCTCTGTTGCCCCGAAGTTTCCTGTATTACGTTTTGGAAAGATTTGCTATTCCCGGCAAATATATTTACATTAGAAACAGCAAAAAATATAATTAGAATACTTAATCTGCTTAACATGTCTCTTATAGTCATATTTCTCTCCAAAATATCAATAAAGGTTTCTGAAAAACAAGTAAATCTGATTATGTTCTTATATTATTAATAGACGTTAAGATGTAATATCTGTTACATTAATTTTGCTAAAAACTAAAAAAAACGGAAGTTTTCTAAACATCTGCATTTTTCCTGTCAAAAAGGAAATATTATTCATAATTTCTGTCTCTTGAAAAAACTCTGCTAAACGTGTATAAATGGAGTTTAGCCCAGAACTAATTTCAAGGCAAGTAGAATTTATGCTTAAATGGTGTGCAGCTCGTGATTCGTAGCGAAAATGCTGCTTCGCAGAGTAACGAGCACGCTCTACGGAAAATAGAAGGGGAAACTATGTTAGTTGTCCATGTTTTTGTTCACGTTAAGCCGGATAAAATAGAAGCATTCAAAGCCGCTACTATCGAAAACGCGAAAAACAGCGTAAAAGAGCCGGGAATAGCGAGATTTGATTTTGTTCAGCAAAATGATGATTCGTCCCGCTTTGTACTCGTGGAGGTTTATCGAACAAACGACGACCCGGCCAGGCATAAGGAAACCGCGCATTATCAGAAATGGCGCGACACTGTAGCGGATATGATGGCCGAGCCTCGAACAAGTGTAAAATATTCGAATATATTTCCCGACGAAACCGGATGGGATTATGAGGTGTGATTATGAAATTTGAATTTGCGACCGCGATACGTATCATATTTGGTAATGGAACTGTTTCCGAAGCAGTTCCGAATGCGCAGGCAATGGGAAAACGGGCATGCGTAGTCACAGGCAATTCAATCGAGCGTGCAAAAGCTCTAACGGAAAAGCTCGAGAGAAATAAAATCGAATATGTCACGTTCAGCGTGAAAGGCGAGCCGACAACGACAATTGCAAAATTAGGTACTGATATCGCACGAGATAACAAATGTGATTTTATTATCAGTTTTGGCGGGGGAAGTGTTCTCGATACAGGTAAAGCCATAGCCGCAATGCTTACGAATCCCGGCCGGCTTGAGGATTATCTCGAAGTAGTCGGGCAGGGTAAGCCGCTTGTCAATCGAGCCGCTCCTCATATCGCTATTCCAACGACCGCGGGAACCGGTGCGGAAGTTACGAAAAATTCTGTACTCGGTGTCCCTGAACACCAGGTAAAAGTAAGTATGCGAAGTCCCTCGATGCTTCCTGCGCTTGCGATAGTGGATCCTTTATTAACTCATTCGATGTCACCATATATCACCGCGACTACCGGCCTTGACGCTTTGACACAATTGATAGAAGCGCTGGTTTGCATAAAATCAAATCCAATGACAGATGGTATATGTCTCGAAGGTATTACCGCGGCTGGTCGTTCGCTTCAAAAAGCATATGAAAATGGTAATGATGAATCCGCCAGAAATAATATGTCACTTGCGAGTTTGTTCGGAGGATTGGCGCTTGCTAATGCGGGACTTGGCGCTGTACATGGTTTTGCCGGACCTCTGGGAGGAATGATTTCCGCTCCGCACGGCGCGATATGTGCCGCTCTGCTTCCGTTTGTGATAGAAGTAAACATTCGGGCATTGAAAGCTCGCAATCCGGATTCCAAATCACTGGAAAGATATCATATAATCGCGAAAATCCTGACAAATAATCAGAATGCGCAAGCGGAACAGGCAATTGAATGGAGTCGGAATTTATGCAATACTTTGCGGATACCTTCGCTTAAAAAACTCGGCTTAAACAAAAAAGACATTCCGATAGTTGCGGAAAAATCGCGCAAATCGAGCAGTATGAAAGGCAATCCGATTGAATTAAAAGATGAAGAGCTTATTGAAATCCTCGAAAAAGCATCTTATTAAAGTTGACGTGCGTTCGACATTTCAATTAGAATGAATATTGTTACCGAAAATAAAATTGTTGAAAGGAACAAAAAAGATGAACATAACAAAACAGGAATTTGGCAAAACAAAAGAAGGTAAAGTCGCGGATATTTACACACTCATCAACGATAACGATTGTGAGCTGAGAATAACTAATTACGGCGGAATAGTTGTATCTCTGAAAGTTCCTGACAAAAAAGGGCATTTGGGCGATGTCGTACTCGGTTATAACACCCTGTACGAATATATCGAAAACAGCCCATTTTTCGGTGCGCTGATAGGAAGATACGGAAATAGAATTGGCAAGGGCACATTCGTACTGAATGGCAAAAAATATACAATGGCAATAAACAACGGACCAAATCATCTTCATGGCGGCTTAAAAGGTTTTGATAAAGTTGTCTGGGACGCAAAAGAAATCGAGCAGGAAGACGCGATTGGTCTCGAGCTTTCTTACTTCAGCAAAGACGGCGAAGAAGGTTATCCGGGCAATTTGAACGTAACAGTTAAGTACCTCTGGACAAATGACAATGAATTGAAAATCGAATACGCCGCTGCGACAGATAAAACAACGGTTGTAAATCTTACCTCTCATTCATATTTCAATCTTGCGTGCAGAGGTAATAATTTGAATCATGAGTTAATGATTAACGCGGATAAATATACTCCCGTAGATGATGGACTTATTCCGACTGGTGAATTGAAAAGCGTTAAGGGAACACCTTTCGATTTTACGAAACCGACTAAAATCGGCGCCAGAATAAATGATGATAACGTACAGTTGAAATACGGCAAAGGTTATGACCATAATTTCGTAATAAATAATTATGACGGCTCGCTTCGTAAAATCGTAACCGTGTATGAGCCTATATCAGGAAGGATTATGGAAGTCAGTACAACTGAACCTGGTGTACAATTCTATAGCGGCAATCATCTTGAAGAAAGTATGATAGGAAAAGAAGGTGAACCTTACAAAGCAAGATATGGATTCTGCCTTGAGACGCAGCATTTTCCCGATTCTCCGAACAAGCCTGAATTTCCATCGACTACTCTTGAGCCGGGACAAAAATATTCGACAACGACTATTTATAAATTTTCTACAAAATAAAAAGTAGGGTGGTATTCTACTCCACACTGCGATTTATAGATATTAGGTACTTCTGAATAACATGAAGGACTAATTATTTGAAACATATAATTCGTTCATTTAAATACAGGAATTATCGCCTGTTTTTTGTAGGCCAGAGCACTTCTCTCATCGGGACATGGATGCAGAGAATGGCGATTGGATGGCTCGCGTACAAATTGAAAGAATCTGCTTTGATTCTCGGCATGGTAGCATTTGCCGGGCAAATCCCAGCACTTTTTCTTATGCCGCTCGGCGGTGTGCTTGCAGATAGATACAACAGGCATAAGCTTCTGATTATAACACAGACACTCGCGATGATTCAGGCGTTTGTCTTATCGATTCTTGTAATAAAGGGACATATTACAATCTGGCATTTAATGATACTGAATTTTTGTCTGGGAATAATTAATTCCGTCGATATGCCGACTCGGCAGGCTTTTGTTATCGAGATGATAGATAATAAAGAAGATTTGGGTAATGCAATCGCGCTAAATTCTTCTATGGTAAATTTCGCCAGGCTTGCCGGCCCGACTCTTGCCGGAGTTATAGTAGCCGCTTACGGTGAGGGAATGTGTTTTCTAATCGACGCGATAAGTTACCTTGCTGTTATCGCGTCACTTTTACTTATGAAAATCACTCCAAGAATAAAGCCGCAGAAAGCTACGGCATTACAGCAGCTTAAAAAAGGTGTACAATATTCATTCGGTTTCGCGCCTATCAAATATATTATTATCCTTTTGTCACTTGTGAGTTTGACAGCGATTCCTTATCAGGTTCTGATGCCGATTTTCGCAAAAGATATACTTCATGGTGACTCAAAAACTCTCGGCTTTTTGATGGGTTTTTCGGGAATAGGCGCGCTTATCGGCGTGGTTTACCTTGCGTCGAGAAAAACTGTTCTCGGATTAGGTAAGGTAATAGTAGTCGGGACTGTTATTTTCGGTGCGTCTCTTGTCGCGTTTTCTTTTTCGAGAGCTACCTGGCTATCTGGAACATTGCTTATATTTATCGGAATGGGAATGATGATTCATATGGCGGCTTCCAATACGATTTTACAAACCATAACAAGCGAGGAAATGCGCGGAAGAGTGATGAGTCTTTACACGACCGCTTTCATGGGAATTATGCCGTTCGGAAGTCTTCTTGCCGGAAGCCTGGCAAGTAGAATCGGTGCGCCTCATACACTTGTTATCGGCGGCTCAATTTGCGTAGCCGCTGCTATAGCGTTTTTGTATAAACTTCCCTCTATAAGAGAGTTGGCAATACCCGTTTACATCGAAAAACAGATTATTCCACCGGTGGAAAAAGGATTGCAAAGTGCATCTCAATTATCCGTTCCGCCGGAGAATTGATTTCGGAAAATAACCTGTGCTTTTATTACTCTCTCATATAGCTTGATATTTTCTTTGTGAAGCGGCCACTTGATAAAAATAGTTACAATAGACGCCATTAATGATATCCAGCCCGCTAATGTCAGTCCTTCATAAAAAAATTGAGACATAAATCCTTCGAGGGATGAAAAATGGCGATTAAATACGATAGCGATAAATAAAAGAATCAATCCGAGTCCGAACAATTTGAAAGACTGGCTGAACATCTTTTCGATAGATTGGTTTTCCAGGTCTTTGAGATTCTGAAATTTTGTTTCGATAATGTTCTGTACGCAGCTCATTGCTTTTTCGTCCGGCATATTCGAAGTATTTATACGGATAATGAACTCATTTTCCCCTGTTTCGTTTATGCTATCGATAATATGATCCACAAATTCCTGGCTGAGATTTTTTTCAGTACAAGATGCATTCTGGTCAGATTTATTGTATAAGTCTTCCAATGTTTTTACGGAAATATCAATAAAGACCTCGTTTTGTTCGCTAACTTCAGAATTTTCACTGATTGTCTTTTTCATAAATATTCAATGATATGATAACCGAAAATGCAGGAAAAAGTAAATCATATCCCGGATATATTGATATTCAAAATTTAAGTTTTTTATTAAATCTTTAAGGGAAAATCCGTGCAATCCGTGCAATCTGCGGTTAAAATATAGTCCATGAAACTACCAGAATTACAAAAACCTGAAAAATATGAAGGCTTATATATAGTTGACTTTGGCGATTATTCGAGCGTTGGCTTTACCGCTCTTGAAGTTGCGGAATTGCTCGAAAGTGAGAAATATAAGGATTGCAAAGTCTATAAAATCCACCGTGCTTACCCAGACGGCCAACTCGAAATAAAAGGCGTTGCGAACGAGAAATTCCAGCTTGAAGCGGGAATGTTCTTCTATTCTACCGATATGGAAACATCTCAGCGTGATTTTAAAGCTTTAGTCAAACTATCAGTAGAAACCATGCCTCCCAGCCGAGCCAAGGTTCACCTGGCTAAATATGACGATGATAGTTATGTCACCGCGATTATTTACCCGGCGGAGTTCGATGATGAATTCAGCAGTTGGTTACTTGACGGCCAATACAAAACCTCCGGCCCAGCCGAAGGCGGCGTAGAAG
>CAZMPL010000214.1:0-6401 GCA_964567805.1 uncultured Pirellulales bacterium
AGACGAATAATATCATCGGCGCTTTTATCGAGCATCTTTTTATTGTATTCGATAATGCTCGTCGATTTCACAAAGTCGTTCGAGCTTAACGCACTGAAGAAAGTTGCGCTTATTCCGGTAGGAAGTGTATGGCTTGGTCCGGCCCAGTAGTCACCGACCGCAACTGGAGAATAATCACCAATGAAAATTGCTCCAGCGTTCTTTATCTGGTCGGCGATTTGCCGGCTCTTGTCGCCGCACTGTATTTGCAAGTGCTCAGCGGCAAATTCATTAGCTCTTTCTATCAGGTTTTCCATGTCATCGAAAACTACAATACAGCTTGATTTTTTCAGGCATGACAAAGTTTCTTTGCTGCGAGTCAATTGTGCGACTTGTTTTTTGAGTTCGAGTAAAACTGCATCCGCAATATTTTGAGAAGTCGTGAATAAATACGCCCCGCCGGGATTATGTTCCGCCTGACTTAGCATATCCGCCGCCAACCATGCGGGTTTTGCGTTTTCGTCTGCGATAATCAATACTTCGCTCGGTCCTGCTATCGAGTCAATCGCGACATCGCCGTAAACCAATTGCTTTGCCGTTTGCACCCACTGATTACCCGGTCCTACGATTTTGTCCACACGTTTTATGGTCGGTGTCTCGAAATTCAGAGCCGCTACCGCCTGGGCGCCGCCAATTCGATAAACCTCGAAATTGCAGTTCGGATAGTCTGTATCCTGTGAAAGTTCATAACAGACAGCGAGCGTGACATAATGAATGTCACCATTATATCTTGGAGGTGAAACAACAACGATTTCCTCAACACCAGCGACCATTGCGGGAACAGCCGTCATTATTACTGTAGAAGGCAGAGGCGCCGAAGCCCCGGGAACACAAACACCGACTCTTTTAATTGGTGAATATTTAATGCCCGTACCATTAGAGCATTTTCTGTCATTACCTTCAAATATCTCTTTTTGATATCTTTTTACATTCGCTATGGCTTTACGAATCGACTCCATCAGTTTAGGGTCTGTTTTTTCGTGTGCCTTTTTCAATTCGATTCCCTGCACGCGAAATTGTTCAGGTTTCAGTTTGACATGGTCGAATTTTTCTGTATATTCGGAAATTGCTTCGTCTTTTCGTTCGACAACATTGCTTAAAATATCTTCGACCGCTCTTCTGTTCTCGACATGTTTCGGCCCGATACCGAAATGTGAACCTTCGCTTTTGGAAAGATATACATTGATTAATCTTTCGAGGAAGTTCGGCTGATTGTACGATATCATAATATTGTCAAGCTCTTGCGGCATTTATTGTTCCTTTATTTTCCGAAGTTGCCATAACTGTAAATCTGAGTCGCTTTGTACAAAAGCAAATAGTTACCGCCTTTGTATTTTGTCACTATCCCTGATATTTTGTAACGGAGGATTTCCGGGCTTTCGGATTGTTTTAACTCGGTCACTTCCAGAGTCTCACAAGGAAGAAGACGAAACGAAGTCGTATCGACATTGCGGCCATAAGTTTCCAAGGTAAATGTTAATCCTTCTTTCGCGTTTCGAACAAGAATAGCATTTTCATCGAGCAAAACTGTATCAGGATTTAATCTTAATTTTCTTTCGAGTTCCTTTTGAAATTCATCGATTGTAACAAAGTTGCTATCCGGAATTCGCTGCCCGGTTTCATTCATCGTATTTCTTGCTTTATTAAACTGCTCTAATATGTCCGATGGAAAAGATAATATATCGTTGGAATCAGCGGGATTGGAATTTTGTTTATCATCCTGTTTCGGAGCAGATTGAGAGGAATCTGATTTTTTCTCTTGCGAAACTGGAAGGACAGGAAAAAATACCGATGGGAATATATAGTTTTTCCCTTTGTATTTCGTAACTTTCGCGTTCCATAACTGGTAAGTCGCGGGTAAAAACGTTTTGGAATTATCAATCATCATTTCAAGTGAAGAAGATGGTAATAATTCGATTTTTTCCCCTGCCGCGATAACAACGCTATTGTCGGAAACAGGCACGATTAATTCAAAAAAACATTTGCCGGCATTTGTATCGGAGGCAGCTAATTTGCCTTCAGCAGCTTTTAGAGAGATACCGTCGCGCAATAAAGTTTGCTTTATTGTTTTCGCATAAGAAAAAGAGGCAAAGCTTACAACAAACAAAATGATGAATATTTTTTTCATTTTAATAACTCTACAGCCTGTTCAGGATTATCAACAATTGTAACAAAACCAATACTTTTCGGATCGTCAATCGCAAGCAGTTCGATTAGCGGATTCCAGAATTTTCCCATTATTATAATCGGTTTTTTCTTTTCGACAAAGCCTTTGTTTTGCAATTCCCAGACTTTTGCAAATTCGAGCAAAGTTCCAGTTCCGCCGGGCAATACGATATAAGCCTGACCCAGTTCTATAAGTGTATCGAGCCGCTCATCGAGCGAATGCGTTACAACTTCGCGTGTAATATACCGGTTTGGCTTGCTTCTTTTAAAAGCCGAGCATGTAACACCGACAATTTCACCGCCAAATTGCGAAGCACCCTTTGCGGCCGCCAGCATTGTACCTCCGTAACCGCCGTTTACGATTGTAAAACCAGCCTGAGCTATCAGCTTTCCTATTTCAAAAGCTAATTCAAAAACAGAATCTCCTTCTTCTGTTTTGCTTGTACCAAAGATAGTAATAACTTTATTTTCCATTAGTTACTTTTAATATAATTTAGAAGACCCGCAGAAAGCAAAATTTCCCTGTCACGTTCAGAAAGTTCGAGCTTTCCTGTAAATTCGAATGAGCCGTCTTTCTTTTTGATTTTTATTGTGTCACTGTTTTTAATCGTTTCGAGAAGATTATCTATTTGCAGTTCATCATTCTGATTGATTTTATCGTAATCTGCTGGATCAGAGAACTCTATCGGAACTATACAGAAATTTATTAAGTTCGCTTTGTGAATACGTTCGATACTTTTTGCGATTACCGCACGAACACCAAGATACATCGGGCAAAGAGCCGCATGTTCTCTCGAAGAACCCTGGCCGTAGCTTTCGCCCGCGACTATTATGCCGCCGATTGATTTTGCTTTCAGTTCGAGTGCCCTTTGCGCGAAAGTCGGTTTATCGTTTTCATTAAAGCAATTGAAAACAACCTTCGAATATTCAGGGACATTCGAGCGAAGTTTCAAAAATGTACCTGCGGGCATAATATGGTCGGTCGTAATTTTATCGCCGCACTTGAGTAGAACCTTTCCATCAAGTTTGTCGGGCAAAGGTTTTGGCATTTCGGGAACAACAATTGTCGGGCCGCGTAACACCTCGACTTTAGCCGCTTCTTCAGGCGGCAGAGGTTTTTCTATCATATTATCGTTTATGATAAATTCTTTTGGCATTTTAATTTTTGGGAAATTAATCGAAAGCAATTCAGGCAAATCACGCGGGTCAGTAATTTTTCCAGTCAGAGCCGCCGCGATTGCAGTTTCTGGACTAACTAAATATGCCTGGTCACCTTTTGTGCCGGTTCTTCCTGCGAAATTCCTGTTGAACGTTCGCAAGCTTACTGTACCATTGGCGGGAGAAAGTCCCTGTCCTATACACGGGCCGCAACCTGATTCGAGAATTCTCGCGCCGGCCGAAATCATATCCGCCATCGCGCCGTTTTCTGCCAACATATTCATAACTTCCTTGCTTCCTGGCGCGATTGCGAGTTCGACCATACTATGAACATTTCGTCCTTTCAGGACTTTCGCGACCATCATCAAATCGGTGAAGCTCGAATTCGTGCAGCTTCCAATTACAACCTGGGAAACTTTCAAGCCTGCGATTTCCTTAATGGTTTTGATATTATCCGGCGAAGATGGACAAGCGGCCATAGGCTCAAGCTCAGAAAGATTTATTTCTATTACCCTGTCGTACTTTGCGCCCTTGTCAGCAGAAAGAGGCTGATAATCATTTTCTCTATCCTGAGCAGCAAGAAACTTTTGTGTTTGCTCGTCACTCGGAAATACACTCGTAGTGACACCAAGCTCTGCTCCCATGTTCGTTATAGTCGCACGCTGCGGAACAGAAAGTTTCTTAACTCCATTTCCGAAATATTCTACAACCCATCCTACGTTGCCTTTTGTAGATAAGATACTAAGTAACTTCAAAATTACATCTTTTGCGGCTACCCAATCATTCAGCTTGCCTGTAAGTTTTACTCCGAGAACTTTCGGGCATGTCAAATAGAACGGCCCGCCCGCCATTGCGACCGCGACATCAAGACCACCCGCTCCGATTGCTATCATGCCGATTCCGCCGTTAGTGGGAGTATGCGAATCGCTGCCCAGCAATGTAGCGCTGGGTTTTCCAAATCGTTCGAGATGTACCTGGTGGCAAATTCCATTACCCGGACGAGAATGATATGCACCGCTTTTCGCGGCTACGGTCTGGAGGTACAAATGGTCATTATGGTTTTCCGGTCCGAAACCGGCCATATTATGGTCGATATAGCTTACCGTTAAATCCGTTTTGACTGTTCCGATACCCATCGACTCGTATAGCAGATACGCGGTAGTGCCGGTCGCATCCTGCGTAAGAGTCTGGTCGATACGGATTCCAATTCTCTCTCCTTTTACCAGAGAGCCTTCTACTAAATGTTTTTCAAGTATTTTATAAGTAAGTGTCTGATTCAATTCGATGCTCCTTCTATTGGTTCTATTAAATATCATGTAATTTTAATGGTTTACTGGCAATGAATCAATATGTTTTTCAATTCAATAAATTTGCGTTTCAGAAGAAGCTTTTATGAAATATTTCGGAGATTACCATCCCCATCCTGAAAAAATCAGGATGAGGCTGCCACCCATAGATATTTATGTGGCTGTATAGCAGCTTTTTATTGAATACTTCTATAGATTTTATAAGGCGGCCCTGCGCTCCGCTACACAGGGCCGCCAGCGAATTAAAACAGAGGATTTTCTCTGCAATTCAATCAATAATAACATTAGAAAATCGATTCTCACTATTTCGCAAATCTGTCATCAACAAGCAGCGAATCAGTTCTGTTCACGGGCTCGCAAATATTAACTGTAGGTTTGTTGCCTATTCGTATATCCTTATCATTTGCTCTTACCCGATGAGTATAAATATTATCTTCATCCAAGCCGCAGAAAGATATATTCATAAAATCGACATGAGAATCCATAAATAACACGTTTTGCCCATCTTCCTGATGTGTGACTGCATTGCCAAATTTTACTGATTCTTTACCTCCATCAGGATTGAAGTTATTTAAATTTCGCGTCTCATCTGCCCACGGATTGAGATCAGCGGCAACCGGCATACCGGGTTCGCTGGTTACTGATAACGGAAATTCACAATAAGGCAATTGATACGAATACGAACAATGCTCAATTCCATTTTCGCCAAAATCCCAGAGATTAACGAGGTCTTTACCATTTCCGGGCACAAATTCAGTTACGTTTGCATCGCCTTTGCAGAGAAAAGACTTTGGAGTTACATCAGTGTACTTTACAAGAAGGTAAAAAGAAGAAGTTATTGTAACTTTCCCACCTGAGCCATCGGAATTCAGATTGTAGGCAGTTTTCATATCAGCAGCATCCCATTTTACTGATTTTTTGCCCCATTGGCTATTTCTGCTTCCGGCTCGGGGAAGCTCATCGTTATTGTCATTGGCGTAAACAATCATTGCTTTTCCAATGCCGTAAAGATTTGTTCCGCAGTGCAAACGAAAGGCTAATTGCCTTACCTTCGCAAGCGCGGGCATTAAAATACCCATCAACAGAGCTATGATCGCGATAACGACCAGAAGCTCGACCAGTGTGAAACCATTGCGTCTCATTTTAGTTCTCCTTTCAATTGCAGGAGATTCGCACCGACCGTTTTGGGCACTTTTTAATTTGAATAAAAATATAATCACTACTTATGCCAAATGTTTCTCATAAACACGTATTACGACAAACGTCGTTTTTCGCGAATCTCCAGGTTAATGTTTTTCGCTCAAAACAATCGGTTTAATCGAACTTTATGCACGTACCTTCAGCGCATGCATTTTCAGAAGGGAATATTCTCTTTGGGAAGCTTTGCGGCATTACAAAGGATAAATGCGCGCAAAACGAGTGCATGAAAAATGAATGTTTTTTACTGTAATAAGGGTTTTGGAAATTCGAAGCGGCTGGTTATGATGAGAAATGAAATGATAATTATAATGACAACGACTTTTTATGATATTATTTGTTATGAACCGCTTTTTTTAATTTTCCCATATCAGCACATATTTTCTGCGCAAAGAGACCCTCGAATAATGAATTTTGTTAAATTACGTGAGAACCAAACTTTGGCAGGCAGGTTTGGGATATGATATAAAAACAGATAATTATGATAACTATAAAAAAATTTATAAATTTATAAGAACCTGTCTAACCTATTTT
>CAZMPL010000215.1:0-6398 GCA_964567805.1 uncultured Pirellulales bacterium
TTATCGAATACAATAAAAAGATGCTCGATAAAAGCGCCGATGATATTATTCGTCTTGCGGAAACCGAAGGACTCGACGCGCACGCGAGAAGTATCAAAATCAGAAAAGAGAGCTGATAGTTAAAATTTCAGTTATCGAACAATTATGATTCTGGTATATATCCAGATATACGAAATATCAAGATAGATTTCCCCTCTTAAACAAAACATGGTACAATCTACACGATTTTATAATTAATAAAATAAGATTGTCATTCTGAGTCCCAGGGGGACGAAGAATCTGGCTATTGTATGGTATATAAACAATGCACGTAATTCTTATTTGTAAGCCAGATGCTTCATTTCATTCAGCATGACAGGCAGATGGAGTAAATGAAAATGAAAAGTTATCGGAAAGAGTTATGGTTCAATACAACACAGAGGCGCGAATATATAAATATCACGTCTGAGGTCGAGAGTTGTCTTGCAGAGAGCGGCATAAAGGAAGGATTTCTGCTCTGTAACGCGATGCATATTACAGCGAGCGTTTTTATAAATGACGACGAGTCGGGACTGCATCACGATTTTGAAGTATGGCTCGAAAAGCTCGCGCCTGAAAAACCTTACTCACAATATCACCATAACGGTTGCGAAGACAATGCGGATGCCCATCTGAAACGCAGTGTCATGGGAAGGGAAGTTGTTGTCGCGATAACAAATGGCAAGCTTGACTTCGGGCCATGGGAACAAATCTTCTACGGCGAATTCGACGGCAAAAGAAGAAAACGTGTTCTGGTAAAAATCATCGGGGAATAGATTGGTACAGTTATGGCTATGTTAATTTTCTTTGGCAGTGTATTTATTATTTCAATAAGCGGTGCTCTTCAGCCTGGCCCGGTGACGGCTACTGCAATTACGTTGGGTACACAAAATAAATGGGCCGGAACTTTACTGGCGATAGGTCACGGTATCATAGAATTTCCTCTAATGGTTATAATAATTCTCGGGATGGGAAAATATTTCGAAATGCAGAAAGTTCAAATCGGAATCGGTTTGGCGGGCGGTTTCTTTTTGTTACTGATGGCAGCACAAATCTTTATGAATTTAAAATCAGATACCGATACCGGATCAAAAGCTCTTCATAAAAAGCCTGTTCTTGCGGGCATAATATTAACCGCGAGTAATCCTTATTTTTTATTATGGTGGGCAACAGTAGGTTTAAAACTTGCGCAGGAAGCTAAAGGATTCGGGATATGGGCTTTTGGAATTTTCGCGATTGTCCACTGGTCGGTGGATTTAATCTGGCTGATGTTTTTATCATGGATTAGCTGCAAAGGTTCAACTTTTATTGGCCGCAAAGGTTTTACTTATATTCTCGCTTTTTGCGGTTTTATGCTTCTTGTGTTCGGATTACGGTTTCTATACAAAGCTATTGTATTACTGTTTTAAGCAAGCAAGGTATTATATCGTAATGTTTCAATATCCTTTTCTGTACCGCCAATGAGAATAGTGTCTCCATCACGAAAAACGTAGGTTGCGTTTGGAGTTATAAATTGCGATTCACCTTGTCCCTGTTTTCCTTTTACAAGAAAAACAGAAATATTATAAAGGGTACGAAGTTTTAGTTCTTCCAGAGCCTTGCCAACCATCCAGTTCGGGACTTCAATTTCTGTAATAACACTATCGCCGCCTATATGAAGCATATTTGATTTGTCATGAGCAGGAATTCTTGCGCCAAGTTCAATTGTAATATTACGATTGGCAACTTCCTGGTTATATCGCCGCATAATGTCACTCATAATGACAGAGCCTACGATTTTTTGTTGAGAGTCAACGACAGGTAAGCGGTCAAAACCTGTTCCTGCAAAACGATCAACAATTGTATCTAAAGACTGGTCTATTGATACAGGCGGAAGCTCATTTATAAAATCAACGATATGATGAAGGTGAGATAATTCTTTTGGATTACTCAAAACATACTTGAGGTCCAGAAGCTGAATCGCTCCTTTATATCTTCCTTCATCATCTATGGCGAAGATATTATTTCTATGTGTCTCTAACGCAAGACGGACAAGCCCGTCGAACTTGGTGTTTTCAGAGATTGTCATTTCATCGTGACGCAGAACATCTTTAACAGAAATCATTCGAACAATATTCACGTCTTCACCGTGATGCGACGTTATTCCTTTTCTGCGAAGCTGCTCGGTATAGATTGATTCAGGACTTAATTTTCTCGTGATGAAAGTTGCTATAACAACAGTGAACATAAGCGGCAGGATGATTCCATATTCATTTGTCAGCTCGAACAGTACGATGATAGCCGAAAGCGGTGCCATAGTACATGCTCCGTTAACCGCCGCCATTCCTACAAGAGCATAAGCCGCGGGTGATGCGGTAATACTTGGGAAATAATTATGGAATATTGTACCAAATGCGCCACCCAACATGGCACCAATAAATAAAGATGGTGCAAAAACACCACCAGAACCACCGGAACCTAACGTTATAGATGTCGCAAGAATTTTCAGGAAGACTAAAAACAACATCGTTATAAACATGAGATTACCATCAAAAACCTCTTCGATAGTATCGTAGCCGACACCCATTATATGAGGGAACCTTAGTGCAATAATTCCGACAATCAATCCGCCGAAAGCCGGCCTTATCCATAGCGGAATTTTAGTCTTATTGAAGATGTCTTCAAAGCGATAAATACTTCTTGAAAATAAAAATCCCACAAGACCGGCCGCGACACCAAGTATTAAATAAAATGCAAATTCCACATGTGATTCCATCGTAAACTGCGGCAGGTCAACAAACTCAAGAATATTTCCGCGAAAATGGCGAGTGATAGCCGCGGCGGAAACAGATGAGACAAGTATAGGTGTAAAAGGTGTAAGCCCGAAATCGGAAACTATAAGTTCAAGTGAAAACAACGCTCCCGCAATCGGAGCATTGAACGTAGCAGAAATCCCTGCAGCTACGCCGCAGCCCACAATTGTTTTAAGCTGCAACGGACTTAGACGAAGTATCTGCCCGGTTGTCGAAGCTATCGCGGCACCTATTTGAACGATAGGGCCTTCACGACCGACCGAACCACCGGAACCGATACAGAGCGCTGAAGCAAGGATTTTGACTAAAACGACTATTGGGCGAATAATACTGTTTTTGGCAATTACAGCTATCATTACTTCCGGAACTCCCGGGCCGCGGGCTTCGCGGGCAAGAAAATAAATTAATGGTCCAACAATTAATCCGCCTGCCATAGGGACAAGCAGCCTGCGATACCATGCCACTTCAAGAAGCGTATGTGAGGCCATATCCGGAGTGTTCCAGAAGGCCCCCTGGAGAATTAAAATAAGTTTCTTGAAGAAAAGCGCGCCGAATCCGCCAAGCACACCTACAACAACTGCTAAAATAAGCATTTGAGTTGCCGGCGTTATTTTTAAACGACGGAAAACAGAATTTAATTGTAATCTGTAATTTTTCATATATATCAACAATGGAAAATCAAGTGATGAACAATTGTATGATTCATTCTATCAAAAAATCAAAGATATATCAAGAAAAGTTCCCAAAACAAAGCTGTTTTATACTTTTGAGCCTGTGATCAGAATTTGTTTTAGATTATATTGGGACAGTGCATTCGTGACCGCTTGAGTTATCCCTTGTATATCTTCGTTGTTTTCAATTGTAGTTTGTGCAAAACCGATACTTGCCAGCGCCTGCGAAATGTCGGATAAACGAATATTTTCCGGATCTCTCGCGAGAACATATCCACTTAGCGGCTCGGAAGTTTTTACTATGATTCCATTACGTACAAAAGTCTGAAGTATTTTTTCGACCAGTTCGATAGGAATTTTCAGTTGGCTCGATATTTCATTGGCATCGAGAGGCGGCATACTATTTTGAAACGCGAAAGCAATTTCTCTTACAATGTTTATTGCGGTCATATCATTGGCAACATAATATTCCTCGTCTTTTTTTGCGGATGCAATTTCATCGGCATCGAGTGTTTTCAAATGCTGAGTTGTATATGTCAATTGCAAACCGAACAGGACTATCAGCCAGCTTATATAAATCCAGAATACACTCAAAGGAACCAGGCCGAGCATACCATAAACCTGGTTGTAAGGAATAAACTTGGTGATATATATTCTGAAAATCCATTTTGCAATAGCCCATACAATTCCCGCTACAGCGGCGCCCCAGATAGCAGGTTTGACATTGACTTTTGTATTGGGTAAAACAAAGTACAAAAGGAAAAAAGCAATTACCGAAATAAAATAAGATAAAATCGCGGGAATATAATCCTTGCCTGATTTTTCAAGTTCGGTAAAAGCCGCGTTTGTCGAAGCAATGTAAACTCCTACGCCGAGTAAAATGGGTCCGAGTGTGAGAAGTGCCCAGTAGTTGATGATTCTCTGTAAAAAATTTCTGCCCCTGGGGACATGCCATATGCTATTGAATGCTTTTTCTATTGTAGTAAGCAGTGCGGTAGCTGCCCAAATGACAATCAATAAACTGACCACAGTGACTGAACCGCTGCCGACCCGATTGAAAAAACCATTCACTATTTTATCAATATATTCTATCGGTGTAATAATATCTGCATCTTCGGAGTTACTTCCAGGTGCGTTTATATCGTTTATATCCGCTTGAGATACAAATACTGAATCTGAATTATTAGCGTCATTTTGAGAAAGATTCGCATGTACGCCATTATTATAATTGTTTTGTATTTTCGAGAGTTGAAGCTCATCATATATAAGAGTTTTTACTCTTGAGCCAATATCAGCGGAAGCAGGAAACAATCTGAAAATCAGAAGCATTACTATTGCCATAGGAATCATTCCGAAGATTGTTCGATACGCCAAAGCAGCCGCCTGGAGAGCCGCTCGATTCAAGCGAAGAAGTTTTGCGCAGTGCGTCCATAATTTTATTTGAAATACCGCGAAACGGCCTGCTCTGCCGAGTTGAGTATTCGGCGTTGTTAAAAGATCTGAAAAGAACGACATTTCTATAACCTTTAATTAAATAATTCTTCGATGCCTCTTTGTATCAAGTTCGGTAATTGATTTTTCAGATTTTGTTCGATAATCTTACTTGTATCGAGTTCCGGTTTATCTACAGTTCCTTTAATAAACAATTGAATTCTATCAGAATCCTGACGGTCAACTCTTGTAGTTGTGCCGCTGAAGGTATATGGCAATGTCACTGACATGTCCAGGCTTTTGTCCAGCCCGATTACTCCTGAGAAATTTATAGGAGTTTTATCGATATCAATCTGCATATTGTCGTATCTCAGGAAGCCGTCCTTAAGAATAAAGTTTGTCGGATGAATTGTTAAGGTAGTACCGGTCATATTACCACCTAATAAATTAATAATTTGTGAAAGTATATCCGAAGCTTGAATCCTGAGTTGTGTCACTGATACTGTAGCTATAATTTCAGCATCGTTTTTATGTTCTGAGCTAAGAGGAATACTTAATGTGTCACAATGTAAATTTGCTATGCCGCTCACATTCGAAGCATTGGAAAAAATAGGATTAAGATATTTTAAAAGTGTCTTTGTCATTTCGTCACTAATCTTTACATTTTCTATCACCTGCGTTGGTTTGTCGATAGTAAACAGTGCAGGTTGTTTCTTAAAGTCGGCTTTAGCGCCGAAGTTCAGTTTTCCTTCGTTCACTGTTGTGGAAAAAGGAGGAATATCCAATACTCCTTTTGTAACCGCAATGTCAATATCTGTAGGGCCGATATTGAGACCCATGTATCCGGCCTGTTGAAAACCCAGGTCCGCTTTTGCGTCGAGATTAGCGAGAAGTTTATCGTTTTGTCCCGTAGGATACTCGCTGATAAAATTGATGTTATTTGTTTTCTTGCCTTTAAGTTCGAGACCTTCCGGCATAAATGGTCCTATTATCTGGCTTAAAGCGGTCCAGTCATACTGCAACTGGATGTCACCATCCAGTTTCGTTACGCCGTTCTTTTGTGTCTGATTTATATTTGCCTGTGGAATATTTATATCAGGACTATTGAGCCTGAAAAATACTTCCTGTATTTCTTTATTTTCAACATCGAGTTTAATATCGAATTTTGCGGTTGCTTCACTGCGCTCGATAGGTTTCTTATCCGGGAGAGCGAACTGGAGGTTCTTTAAAGTAGTCGAATCGGATTTTATCGTAAATATCTGTTTTTGTGATTTAACAGAAACCTGTGATTCCGCTATACCGGCCATCTTCATTTTTTCCGACATGCCCCCAAATAAAACCGCGAAAGGCTGAAGCTTGCCGAGATTTATTTGTTGAGCGTTTACAACAACATCGAAGCTTTCCGGCGAATCCAATTGTAAAGGTACAATCGCGTTATTGACAGTGACACGGCCAAAATCGAATCCCGCGTTTAAAGAGTTAACGT
>CAZMPL010000216.1:0-6359 GCA_964567805.1 uncultured Pirellulales bacterium
GTTACGATGAACCGCTACTTCATACGATGTATGTAGATAAACAATTGGCAGGAATTAAAGCGGTGCAGACACTTTCGCGATTAAACCGCGCCCACCCGCTTAAGCATGACACATTTGTGCTGGACTTTATGAACAGTACTGAGGTAATAGAATATGCGTTTGCCGATTACTATCGCACTACGATATTGAGTAAAGAAACAGATCCGAACAAACTCCATGACCTGAAGGCAAAACTGGATGGCTATCAGATTTACAATAACAACCAGATTGAAGAATTAGTTGCCCTTTATATAGGTGGAGCAGACCGGGATAAGCTTGATCCGATACTTAATGCCTGTGTTGCTACATATAAGAATGAGCTTGACGAAGACGGTCAAGTGGACTTCAAAGGCAAGGCTAAGGCTTTTGCGAGAAACTATGGTTTTCTTTCTTCTATATTGGAATATACCAGTGCGGAATGGGAAAAGCTCTCAATCTTTCTTAACCTGCTTATTCCAAAGTTACCTGCTCCCGTGGAAGAGGATTTGTCTAAGGGCATTTTGGAAGCGATAGATATGGACAGTTACCGAATAGAAGTTCAGGAGACTCTTAAAATCAACATGCCAGACGCGGATGCTGAAATTGAGCCTATTCCTGTCGAGGGAGGTGGCAGGAAACCAGAGCCTGAGCTTGATAATCTCAGCAATATAATAAAAGCATTTAATGACCTGTTCGGAAATATTGGCTGGAAAGATACAGATAAGATTCGCAAGCTAATAACCGAAGAGATTCCTGTCAAGGTTGCTGCCGATAAAGCATATCGTAATGCAATGGAGAACTCTGATAAACAAAATGCCCGAATTGAACATGATAACGCGCTTAAACAGGTTATGATGGAAATGCTTTCGGATCATACTGAGCTTTATAAGCAATTTGTTGAAAACCCGTCTTTTAAGAAGTGGCTCGGTGATACAATATTCGGAGTTACTTATCAAAAAAAAGGAGCATGAAACAATTTTTTGACTTATAAAAGTGAAAGACGATATAATCGGCGTTCGCGGCGGCTGTTCAATAAAATTGGAAGGGAAATCGGAATAACAAAAAATGAAGAAATAAATTCTGGTAAATATTTTATAAGAACGAGACACGGAAATGCAATATGAGAGGACCATCAATTAATGATACTGATTTTACTGAAAAGGTTTTAGGTAACTCGCGGAGTATATAAAAATTCATCCGAAGTTCAGTTTTTTGAAAATCCGGCATTGTAGCTAATGTGAACCTTTGCGTGAGGTTACTGCCTGAGTAAATTCTTCATCCACCTGCAGAATTTACGTATAATTCCATGTTGTTCTTGATAGAGTGTCTCATAATATGCACGTCTTATTTCTTCCCCGTTGCTGTACCCATTGGCGATTTGCTCATCTGTCCATGGATATGCCCAAATAATTTTGCCATTATTTATCCAGTAGTGCGATTTGCAAGGAAGTTGCCAATTTCCAATTGAAGGATAAAGACTTGGTCCCCGGCTACCAACTTTAAGAGACCATTCGGTTGGGCCAAGTGGAGTCCTGATTTTAGAGCCACATCCACAGGGACAAAGATGTGCCATGGTGCCAAATTCTTCTGAAACATACAGCACTCCGGCTTCCAGTTCCTTTGGCATGTAAGTGACTTGCTCTAACCTAATCTTAATCGAGTTCTGCTTCACTGACGATTTTAAAATCCTGTACCTCAAAAAGAAGGTGATAATGTGGAAGTTCTTCACAATAAAATCCACGCAATTGCTTAAACTTTATAACGGCCAGGCACGCATTAAGTGCGTTGATTTCTGCAATCTGGATGTTTACTTTATACAGATCGTCCTCGTTGTCTGTAAGCGGAGCCAATCCCTTTTTATATACTTTGGGGCCATGTTCTGCAGAATAATAGGTCATGCGTAATGTTCCGTTTATTGGCCCGTGCTTTCGATTGAGGCCCATCCCTGTGTCAATAAAAGGAATACTCTTTGAAATGAGCAGATCAAAAATGCTGGCCCGGGACAACCCTTTGTCAATACACACAAAAGCAAATGTCACACCATTCATTTCATCGGAGCTCGAAATATCAACGAACTTAACAATAGGTTTGATTCCATTTCTGAAATTTTCATAGCGTGAAAAATATATTTCGGCTTTCGGTCTACCAAACTCAGCCTCCTCCAGACGGCCTGGTGAACGAAAGGCATTGTGAACATGGAAAGGATCAAGGTCAAATATCCGGATTTCCCTTACAGGCATCTTTACAAGGAAATCCAACACATAGGCACCTGTGCCTCCCAAGCCTATTACCGCAATGACATCATTATTGAAGTTAGCAGACAAATCCGTTATTTCTGCTCTACTTGTCAATGTATCATGGACTTTAAAGATTGTGTCAGGTGCAACCTCTTTGACTGCACGAAAAGTATAAGGTGTTACTTTATGCAATTCCATTGCTGGCCCGGATATAATACCAACGTAACTTTCGATTTTTTCAAAGAAGTCCATAAATTTTCCTGTGTTTTTTGGTTTGTTGGAAAATGACCTTTGTATAACTATATCCTTGCTTGCGTCGCTCAAAGGGAATGTAGTTGGTCCGCCTCCAAGATTTGGAATCGGCTTCCCATCTAATCCATAGGGAATGGAACCGGCAAAAAATATCTGATGATCTGTTTGTTTAACGTGATTCTGATTTATAAATTCGAGCTTTGCGACGATTGCACCAATCTGTAATTCACGATTACTATCAAGGTATGGTATATCCCGCACAATGAGGTAGTTGCTGTCAAAGGCAACAGCGTAGCCCTTCTCAACCAGACACTTGATATCGTTATTATGACTGACCAGTTTCTGAAACATTGAATATCATACCCTCCTTAACTTTTACAGAAGCGCCAGGCGATAGAATTCCTTCTGGTTTATTGCCTTGACCTCTTTTATATTTTACTGAATAGGTGATTTCAGGGTGTTGAGGATAGTTTGGTACTTCAAGTGTGACTACCTCAGCATATGTGATTTCATCCTTCGGCCACTCGTGCGGAGTGCCTTCTACAAAAATTGTGACTGTTTTCTTGTTGCCTGCTGATTTTTCTTGATTTTCGTTTTTTTCAATAATTTCTTTAGCCATAACTATTCTCCATATTTTGGGCTGGCTCCAAAGCCAACCGACATTTACAATTAAACTTCTAGTAAAAGCAAAAATGTATTACTGAAATGCCCCTTTAGAATGCTTCAGCATCCACTGATGGCACAACAATCCATTTTGGCTCAGGCTTAATCTATAATCTTATGCGACTTTGCCTATATTTATTTGCCGACAAATTACACTATTTTGCCACATGTGTGGAAAATTTTTTGTTTTTCCCGGCATATAATAATATAATGCTGAAGGTTTTTTAAAATTAGGATGTTGAGGAAAGGGTTGTACATAATGGATTTCTTAGAACTTGCACAAGACCAACAGCGACAGTTGCTTGATCGCTTGACCGTTTATGCAGAACGAAAATACAAACGACTGGGTTGGTTTAAAGATGGGCATTTTAGGTCACCTTCTGGTCAAGGCCCGGAAGATATTGCTGCTGAAGCAATTGTAAGGTTAATCCAAGGCAGGCGAACCTATGACGAACAGAAATATCCTGATTTGCTGGTATATCTGAAAAATGTGGTTGATAGTATTGTCTATCATATTATTAAATCTATTGATTTTGAAAAAAGGAAATCCAAGCCTTATACGTTGACAGAAGATGGAAAAATTGAAGAAATTGAAATAGAAAACGGGGGTGACGATCCTTCTAAGGTATTAATACAAAAAGATT
The DNA here is from genome assembly GCA_964567805.1 of uncultured Pirellulales bacterium. Lineage (GTDB taxonomy): Bacteria > Planctomycetota > Phycisphaerae > Sedimentisphaerales > Anaerobacaceae > JAFGPS01. The sequence continues at coordinate 3,815 of CAZMPL010000216.1, forward strand.
TGGTTGAAAAAATTAATACAGTCCTTTATGAGAAGTTTGCCCAAGACGATATTGTATTGGGCATCCTGGAGTGTATGAAAGCCGGGATTGATAAGCTCTCTGATATCGCAGAATATCTTGATATAAAAACCAGTTATATTAATAATGCACAAAAAAGGCTTCGACGGGAATTTGACAAAATACGAAGTAATTTTTAGATAAGGATAATGATGATGGATAAAATTGATAACATTACTTGTAATAGATTACTTTCTTTTGTTTATCCAGATGAAAGCACCATGACGGACGCAGAAATACAAGCAGAATTAAAACAATCAAACATTAATACACAGCCTGCAATGGATAAAATCCTTTTTGCGTTACAAAAAGAACAGAAAAAAGAAGAAGCACAAGTATCTCTTAAGAATGCAAAAGAAAAAAGGCTTCTGATGCTCAAGAAATTCAAAAATATTAATCCAACTGTTTCAAACACACGTGAGGGAATTTGGGAATGGATTATGGAGCATTTAAGCGGTTCGCAGCAAGCATTATATTGCCGGAAATTAGAAGAATCTTCTGATGAGGACCTAAAGAGCTTAGTGGAAGATATACAGTGCCTGGATGACTTAGATAAACATTCGGATAATGAAAAATAGTGAGTACAAAATTAGAGTTGCCGAATGGGAAGGTGCCCAATTCTGGGATGTTTATGGCATCTCCCATCCAAATGAGTTATGCCTTGAAGATATTGCTCTAACGAAGGGAGTTTTAGTTAAGGAAGGTCCCTTGTGTAAGATGGAAGCACGTTTGATCAAAAAAGGGAATAAAGGTTTAATTCGGATACGTGAAGATATTCCTGAACATGGGCGGAAGAGATTTGCAATTGCTCATGAACTAGGTCATTGGGAGTTACACAAAGATATTTCTCAGTTGTTCACATGTACAGAAAAAGACTTCTTGGCAAAATATAAAGGCAGCCCAGAAGAAATCGAAGCAAACTATTTTGCGGTCAGCTTATTAATGCCTGAAAGGCATTTCAAATCATATTCACAAGGTATGCCAATGTCTTTGGAGACTGTAAGACAAATATCTGACTATTTTATGGCTTCCTTAACAGCCACAGCGAGAAGATACACCGAATTAAGTGAGGATTACTGTGCTGTTGTTTGTTCTGAAGCTGGAAAGGTAAAATGGTTTGAAGGCAGCGGAAACTTTATGTCTTGTTTTTGGATATCTCCTGGATGTAAACTCAACAAAAATACTGTTGCAGGTGAACTATTTAACCAGAATAAACAATTCGAGACAAAACCCGAAAAAGTTGACATTTCATCGTGGTCTGACAAGAATGACTGTGAGGGCCAAAATGAATTCATCGAAGAATCAATATATATTTCAAAATATAAACAAGTCTTTTCGTTACTATATTTACCCTAAAGAAAGTGGGTCAAAAGTGGGTCAGTCGTCACATGATAGCTACTTGTTATTGACTTATTAATCACTTGCTAATCACTTGTATTTCTCAAAAAACGCCATTTTTCGCCTCATAACCTCTTTAATGATAAGCACTTACAACTGGAGTCAAGGACTGAAAATCCGTTGTTCTTAAGATACCGGTTCTAAGACAGGCAGTGTTAGGTCGATTATCTTTCCATCCATAAATATTTTAACGTATACGTCTCAATGTCACCATGTAAATTTGTGGCAATTTTGTGGCAGTTTTAGTTAAAAAACAGTTCTCAAGTCAGATCAAGGTCAGTTCTAAAACAGCACCTAAGTCTTTATATGACAATTATTAAGCTCATTATTGACAAGATGTTAGAAATATCCATAAATGGCTTCCCAAGCTGAAAGTCGCCAGTTCGAATCTGGTCGCCCGCTTTCTTTTAACTACAGTTGTTATGAGTATTTAAGTAAAGCGAGAGGATGGATTTTTCTATGTCATTATAGTTAATTTTTTTTATTGCGTATTTATTGAGTATAATATCGGACGTAGATTGCAATTTCCTTGACTTCCCGGGTATAAATTTGTTATATAATATAGTAGAAGCTTAAATATGTGATAATATTCAATCCTTAAATATTTGGGATAAAAACCATTGGAGGATTAACTTGAAAAAGGGGATTATTTTAGCCTCAATTATATTACTTTTATCTGTTTGTTCTTTGGTTCATGCTCAAACTATCATTTGGGTTTCGGAATGGAATAAGGACGCAAATGGAATCCCTTTTGATCAAGGCTGGATAGACCTGCTGCACTTGCAGGGATATAACGTTATTGCAGATACCGCAGGGAATTATACAGTTTTGAATACTGCTAAAATTAAAAACCTTGACAATGCTGATTTAATCATTTTTAGCAGAAATTCCAACAGCGGATATTATATTGATGGTGGAGAAATTACTCAATGGAATTCAATAGATACACCATTGATTTTATTAAGTTCATATCTTACCAGAAGTGGTCGTTGGCAATGGATTAACAATAATCAGTCGGAAGACTTTACCCAGGAGGGTATGATGGAAATTGTTGATGAAGCCCATGATATATTTAAGGATATTTCATCAA
>CAZMPL010000217.1:0-6314 GCA_964567805.1 uncultured Pirellulales bacterium
TTGAAGTTTGAGAATTGTGTTTTCATGTGATTACCTTCCTTTCGTAATATGATTGAACTGTTATTAATTCGTACCATCAAAGCAATATCGAAACTTTGTAAATAAAAATTTTCGAATATTATAACTTTTGTATGCAATTTCTGCAATTGATTTTACTCTCAGCCGCAAGGATTGGAGAAAATACGTTATTTTTTTGAGATATTTTCTTTTTAAGTCAGCTTCTGAATGTAGTTTTTAAATTATCAAAAACAATCAAAAATCATAACATGTTGATATATATAAAGTTGTGAAAAATACATTATATTTCGGGTTATAATGCGTTAAAACCCTTGTACTTGACAATATAGTACGAATCATGTACATTGCATCTCAATGTAAGGAGAACATCGTTTTGGTTTTAAGTTAAAAATCGAAAATATTTTGAAAGGCCTATTATGAACACACTTCGCAAAATCTTAATATTGACATCAGTTGTCATTGCTGTATTGACTTTACAAGTCTTTTCAGACATGAACGGAAATGCTGCTTATGCAGCCGAGCGTGGCGGCGGAGCCAGGGGCGGTATGGGAATGGGTATGGGCGGCCGTGGTGGTCGCAGTACTACTCCGGTAGATAACACTCCTCGTACTATCGCACCTTATTTCACAAAAGCAACTCCGGGTACAAAAGCACCCGACGCGGATGGTTTTATCCAGAGATGGTTACTTCTCGAACCAATCGCAAATGGACTCAGAGGCAATACAGGTTTCAACGAAGCCTACATTCGTAACACATTCATCAATACAGAGTCTTTTCCGAATCAGTTCACCGTGACACCGAAAGACGGTGACAAAGTCACAGTAAACAACCAGGAACTCGTATGGCACGCTCTCGATTCGAATCTATGGAACGTAAAGCTCTTCCGTTTCGCTTACGGCTTGAACAAGACATTTTATGGTATCACTTGTTTTGCATATACCGTAGTTGAATGCCCGAAAGAAATAAAAGGCATTCGCATGGCAGTCGGTTCCAATTCAGCTTCAATGTGGTGGCTCAACGGCGAAGAAGTCGTTGGTCTCTATGGCGACCGTCGTATGGTTATGGATGATTGCGTTTCCAAACGTCTTACACTCAAACAAGGTAAAAACGTCATTCGCGGCATCGTTATCAACGGCCCCGGCATGAGCGATTTCTGCGTACGATTTATTGACGAAGAAGGTAAACCAGTCAAGGACTTCGTAGTTAATCTTGGAAATTAAAAACGCTGAAAAACAAAATAATATTATCTATTTAATAATTACTGGAGGTTTTTTTATGAAAACTCGTTTTCTTTCAACAGCATTTTTTATCATGTTATCTACCTTGTTGGCACGTCCGGTACTCGCTCTGAACGGGTCTCCATATATGCACGATCCATCAACTATAATGGAATGCGATGGAAAATACTATGTATACGGTACAGGCGGCAACGGCTTGGTTTCCGACGACGGCTGGACATGGAACACCGGAAACAGGCTTCCACAATCCGGTGCTGCTCCTGATGCAATCAAAATCGGAGATAGATTCCTCATTGCTATTGGCGCAACCGGTGGAGGTCTTGGCGGCGGTCACAATGGTAGAATTCTGACTTTGTGGAACAAAACTCTCGATCCGCAATCACCTGATTTCAAATATACAACCGCAATCGAAGTCGCTTCGAGTGACGGTATCGAAGATTGCGACGCAATTGATCCGGGATTATGTCTCGGCCCGGACGGCAAATTGTGGTGCACCTATGGAACATTCTTCGGTTTTACAAGAGTTGTCGAACTCGATCCCAAAACAGGCGAACGAATGGAAGGCAACAAACCAGTTGATATAGCAATTGACTGCGAAGCTACAACCATGATTTTTCGTGACGGCTGGTACTACCTTTTCGGTGACCACGGCACATGCTGCAATGGTTTAACATCCACATACAATATCAGGGTTGGGCGATCAAAAAGCCCTACAGGACCATTCCTCGATAATATGGGTGAGGACATGCTCAGAGGCGGCGGCAAACTTGTCGTAGCGTCAAACAATCGTTTAATCGGCCCCGGCCATTTTGGCCTGATTGATTTGGGTAACGACGTACAGAAATTCTCATGTCACTATGAAGATGATATGGACGACCCGGGCCATTTCGGCGTGCTGGATATTCGCACATTGCTTTGGAAAAACGGATGGCCGGTCGCCGGCGATGAATTCCTCGGTGGTACATTCCAAATCCAGTCCGAATGCAGCGGCTATGCTCTCGAACTCGGCGTAGATGCTGTTCAGCATAGCGGCGGCAGAAGAGGAGGAATGGGCATGGGAATGGGAGGAATGATGGGCGGACGCGGTGGCCGTGGCGGTGGCGCACCTGCTGCACCAGCGGCTCCAATTCCGGATCAGAATGTCGTTACAGTATCAAAAGGCTGGCCGGACCGCAATCTCGATGCTCGTCTGGGCGACTATATGATTCAGTCACATCAGAAATGGACAATTACTCCAGTCGCAGACGCGGGTGGTTATCTTGGCTCACCTTACTTCAAGATTACTATCACAGGTACAGAACGTGCATTAGCGGCAACAGAAAACGCTGAAGTCACAGTCGTTCCAACATTCAGTAATCAGCCCGACCAGCTTTGGCGCATAGACCAGTTAATTGACGGTACATATCGTATTATGTCGAAAGCTTTGCCGGATTATGCTCTTACCGCAGTTGGTGTAAGCACGCCGTCACTGGTCAAATTCGAATCAAAAACTGATAAGGCAAAATGGAATTTTATGAAGCCTTAATTTGTGTTACAAAATAATAACTATTAATGAAATAATGTGAGGTTTAATATTATGTCACAAAAACCACGTCATTTAATAAAAAGTATTTACACCGCCGATCCCCGAGCACATGTTTACAATGGTAAAATTTATATTTTCCCTTCGCACGATATCGAATCCGGAGTTCCACAGGATGATTTAGGATCACACTTCGATATGAAAGATTATCATGTATATTCGATGGAAGACCCGGATGGTGAAGTAGTCGATCACGGCGTAGCTCTCGATATCAAAGATGTCCCCTGGGCCGTTAAGCAAATGTGGTCCAACGATGTCGCCTGCAAAAACGGAAAATATTACATGTACTTCCCAGCGAAAGACAAAGACAGCATTTTCCATATCGGCGTTGCGATAGCCGACAAACCCGAAGGCCCGTATAAACCCATGCCCGAACCAATGAAAGGCAGTTTCAGTATCGATATATCAACCTTTCAGGATGACGACGGCACACACTACGCTTACTGGGGCGGTATCTGGGGCGGCCAGTTGCAGCGTTATAAAACAGGCAAATATGAAAATAATGATGACTTGAATAAACCCGGCGAACCGGCAATCTGCCCAAAGGTCGCTAAATTGTCTGATGATATGCTCGAATTCGGCGAAGCACCAAGAGACGTTGTAATTCTCGACGCATACGGTAAGCCGCTGAAAACAGAAGACGAAAACCGCCGGTTCTTCGAAGCCCCGTGGATGCATAAATTCAACGGGAAATATTACTTCTCTTATTCGACCGGAAACACTCACCTGCTTTGCTATGCTGAAGGTGACAATCCTTATGGCCCGTTCACATACAAAGGCGTTGTCATGACTCCGGTCGTCGGATGGACAACTCATCATTCGATAGTCAAATATAAAAGAAAATGGTATCTTTTCCATCACGACAGCAAAGTATCAGGCGGCAAAACATGGCTGCGAAGCATGAAAGTTGTTGATTTGAATATTCGTAAAGATGGTACAATTGAAACCATCGATGGAAACGCAGACGAATAATATAAACTAAATAAAAGGGAAAAAGGAGAACAAAATCATGTTAAAGAAATATTCTTTAATGATGCTCGTTCTGGCAATGGTCGCAGTGACACTTTCATCAGTCACTTACGCACAGGTTTACACAGGAAGACAGGGAAACGAAGCAACCTTCGAAACTCTGGAAGAAGCCCGTGTAAATGGACCCAACGCAGTAGCGAAAATTAGCGGCAACAGGGGAACTTACAAGTCACATCCAGTTCTTAATGATTATCCAAAAGGAACTGCATTTATTTACAGGTCACCTAATCTCTACGGCGGACACGCAGCAGCAAGACTCAATTCTGACATTCTTGTTTTTGTTGAAAAGATTTTCGCAGGAAAAGACGAAGCGAAACAGTATCTTAACGACCTTGGATTAATCAAAATTGTTAATGAAGTAACTGGCAGCATTATCCTTGTCACTCCAGCCAACGGCAGAGCTTTCGGCGCAAGTGACCAGAAAAACTACTATGCAATTCAGACCGCAATCTTTGCTCAGAAAGCAAGAGAAACTTCCGGCCAAGGTGCTGGTGGCGGCGGTATGTTTGGCGGAATGCCGGCTATGGGCGGAGCCCGAGGCGGCGCAGGTGGTGCAATGCCCGGCATGGGTGGAGCCCGAGGTGGAGCAGGCGGCGGGATGCCAGCTATGGGTGGCGCAGGCGGCGGAATGCCCCCGATGGGCGGTGCCCCTGGTGGTGCAGCCGGTGGTATGCCCGCGATGGGTGGAGCCCGCGGCGGTGATAGAGGCGGCGCTGCTGGTGCACGCGGTGGTATGGGTATGGGCGGCATGATGGGTGGCGGCGGTGGCGCAAGCTACTGTGACGCTGAATACTTCGGCGGATTCGGTTACACTTATGTAATCGGAATCGATGGCGGAGCTACTTTCCTCAACAACTACATCGCCGGAACAATCGACTATGTCAGCAGAATCGCTGGTATGCTCCTGATTAATGGTAATATCGATACCGGCCGGGAAGTAGCCGCACTTGTCCCTGTATATCTCGTCAATGCTACTGAAAGAGCTGTCGAATTATATAAGAAAGCAAACGAAACAAACGCATATGAAAAAACCGGCAACATAGAATCATACTTCGACCAGTCACTGCCTCTCAAGAGAGTAGTTGTCGCAAAAGATGAAAATCCTGATGCTGCAAAATACATCAACGACGCATACTATAATTTATTCATCAAAGCAATGCGTGTTCCGGTTGCCAGACCGGGAGTTTATAGCGCTTCTACTCAATACCAGGGTTACAGCATGGACCAGGCCCCCCTGTCACTCTGTGAACGCAACGCCGTACTCAACGGCAAAACAATGGACGGTATTATTGTAATCGACCGTATCGGAGAAACATTAATGAATACCGTCCAGAACATGACATGGTTTGAATATGTACCAGAGGAAGTTCTCAACAATTCAGTACCGGAAAAAACTGTTCCATTGATTCTCTCCAATCACGGCGGCGGAGATGACCCTCGCCAGTTCACAGAAGAAATCGGCATTCTTCCTTTAGCAGGAAAAGAACGCTTCGCGATAGTCGCATCTGATAGCGCGAGTACCGGTCAGCTACAACAAAACCTGCCCCTGTTAGTGAAATATATGCTCGAAAAATATAAAGCACTGGATCCTTCCCGTGTATATGTTTTGGGCTACTCAATGGGTGGAGCAGCTACGCTGCAAGCCATTAACGGCGAACCTTCAGTATTTGCCGCTGCAGTACCAATGGCGGCCGCAGGCTATACTGGAACAGCCGAACAACAGGCGAAATTAAAAGCAGCACGTTTACCTGTAATGTTCACTACTTCTTCGTTCGATTTGGGTGGTGCATTCGACCAGGTAAATGGTAATATCGCATCCGGTTACCAGAGCCAGATTAACATGTTCCTCGGTTACAACGGCATGAAGACGGTTGAATACGATTTCAAAACATATCCAATCTGCGGCTTCAAAGCAGATAGAATAATTCGCGTATTAAGTAACGGCGAATACAATACACACCGCTGGTACATCAACGACGACAAAGGCATACCAATGGTCGCACTATCTTACACAGAAAACCTCCAGCATGCCTTATATCCAGAATACGGCATAATCGCATGGGATTTCTTCAAACACTATTCACGCGACCAGAAAACAGGCGAAATCAAATATAATCCATACGCAGACTAACAGCCTGTAACATATTATTTGAATACACGAAATCCTCGGACTGAATAAACAATCCGAGGATTTTTTTTTGCCCCTCTCTTTTTGTCATGTTGAGCAAAGCGAAACATCTGGCCCACGAATAAGTATTCCCCAATCGCAACATAAAGAACCTTCACAACCCAGATTCTTCGCTATCGCTCAGAATGACAGAGTCATGGTAACGGGTGGCAGCCTCATCCTGTTTTTTTCAGGATGGGGATGGTAAACTCACAACAAACCATCCCCAAGCTACGCTTGAGGCTGCCACCCCTTTGTGTCATACACATAATACACAACA
>CAZMPL010000218.1:0-2131 GCA_964567805.1 uncultured Pirellulales bacterium
TCGGCGGATCATACGGCCAACTTATGGTCAACGACCTGATTCCGTATATCGATTCAAATTTCCGTACTTTGCCTGACCAGCCTAACAGGGCAATGGCAGGTCTTTCCATGGGTGGAATGACAACCGCTTCTGTCACTATGCCAAATCTCGATAAGTTTTCTCATATCGGTTTGTTCAGCGGCGGCGCAGCAGGAGGCGGCGGTTTTCTCATGGGCGCTTTTGGTACTGGTCGCGGCGGCGGAGCAGGAGGTTTGAACCTGCAAAGCATCTATAGCGGCGCAATGGCTAATCCGGAAGAATTCAATAAGAAAGTCAAAGTTCTTTTCATGACTTTCGGTACTGAACCTCCTCTGGAAAATCCTGAAGGTTTGAAAGAACACCAGAAACAGCTCGAAGAAGCCGGAATTAAAAACAGCTATGTTTATATTTCACCAGGAACATCTCATGAATGGCAAACATGGCGACGAAGCATATACATTTTCGCTCAAATGCTTTTCAAGTAATTGATTATAAATAAAAGTATCCTAAACGGTGCGAAGAGTTATCTGAACACAGACATGTCCGGATAACATTCGCACCGTTTTTTTTTGCATTTATTCTTAATAACTCAAACTGACCTATTCCATGTTGTCATGCTGAATCCCCTTGGGATGAAGCATCTGGCTCTCGAATAAGAAGTAACAAATAATACTTATTTTTCATTCGCAGGCCAGATCCTTCGTTTCACTCAGGATGACAATGATCTGTATACTGTTTATGCAAAAACACTTATAGTATTATTTGGTTCTTGAACGGTAAGTTTGAGTTAATAATATTGCTTTTAACAAATATGATAGTTTAAGCAAAATAGATAGTTTAGTGATAAATTATTGTTTTCAATATCAACCTGATTTTTGTATAATAGCTCGTATTGTAACATAGACTTTAAGTCTATGCAGGTTATTGTATTATAATTTGTTTTGGAGGTTTGATTATGTTTAAGGCAAGAAAGATATTATCACTTTGTGTCATTATATCACTCTGTCTGGCTGCTGCAGCTATAGCACAGGCACCCGCAGACGGTGGTAGAGGTGGCGCAGGCGGAAGAGGCGGCGCTGGTGGAAGAGGCATGGGCGGCATGATGGGCGGCGGTAGCTCTACCCCGGCAGATTATGCCGAAGGTGCCAATCTTGATGTCGCTCCGGATGGATTCGATAAAGTTCGCGATGGAGTCGCAAAAGGCAAACTTGAACAAGTTGACTATAATGCTCCAGCCGTAGCTGAAGGTTTGAAACGCTGGATGGAAGTTTATACTCCAGCCGGTTATTCAACCGACCAGAAATATCCGGTTCTCTATGTACTTCATGGAATCGGCGGAAATGAGAATCACGAGTGGACTGGTCTTGGTAATAACCAGGGCGGAGCCGCTATTATTCTCGATAACCTTATCGCAGATAAAAAAATCGTTCCGATGATAGTCGTATTCCCGAACGGTAACGCATCAGCCAATACTGGTGGTGGCGGCGGCATGATGGGTGGCGGTATGATGGGCGGCGGACGTGGTGGACGCGGTGCTGCAGCTCCAGCCGCTCCAGGCGTTCCAGGTGCAGCTATGGCTCCTGCTGCTGGTGATGCTGCTGCAGGTCGTGGCGGTATGGGCGGTATGATGGGCGGCCGTGGCGGCGCTGGTGCCGGCGGACGCGGTCGTGGCGGTATGATGGGCGGCGGAATGATGGGCGGCGGTTGGGGACAATCCTTCACCGACGATTTGTTTAAGGATATCATTCCTTTCATCGAATCACATTATTCAGTTTATACTGATCGTGAACATAGAGCATTGGCTGGTTTGTCAATGGGTGGTGGCCAGACATTAAATATAGCCCTGCCAAATCTCGATAAATTCGCATGGGTTGGCGCTTTCTCACATGCTCCAAATGTAAGCTCTGTTGACCAACTGGTTCCGGATCCGGAAGCTGTAAACAAACAATTAAAGCTTTTATGGATTGGCTGCGGTGACAGGGATGGTACAGTAGGACAAGGACCATACAATTTCCATAAAGGTTTGGAAACAAAGAAAGTAAATCACATTTGGCACGTAGATAAAGGCGGCGGACATGACTTCAAAGTCTGGAAGGCCAATCTTTATCTTTTC
>CAZMPL010000218.1:2231-6300 GCA_964567805.1 uncultured Pirellulales bacterium
AGATAAAGGCGGCGGACATGACTTCAAAGTCTGGAAGGCCAATCTTTATCTTTTCACTCAACGTATATTCAAATAATTGAGAACTGATTGAAAGTTTCCTGCACGGTGCGAAGATTTATCTGAACATAATCATGTTTGGATAAAATTTGTGCCGTGCATTTTTTTTGCGCATTTGCAAAAACAATGTGATTAGTGATTAGTAGGGTGGGGTTCTACCCCACCATTTATGGTTCGGTGGGGCCTACTTTTTATATCTTATTATTTGTTTACAAAATTTAACGATTTGATTTACGGATTTCCTGTGAAATGAACGAAGCACCTCGTCGAAGAGCTTCATTATTAAGAGGTAATGTCTTGTGATATCTTTGAGCAAGAATTTCAGGAAGCGCCTTTATCGCGGACTCGATATCCAGGAAGCCTTTTAACTGTAAATAAGCTCCTAACGCGACCATATTTGCGGCTTTTATACTGCCCAACTCAACCGCAAGTTCATCAGCCGGCAGTCGAATCACTTCTACTGAATCATCCACATCCGGTTCGATATCTATCAATGAACTGTTTAATATGAGCAATCCATTATTTTTAAGCTGTGGTGTATATTTCGTTAATGAAGCCTTGTTCATAATAATCAGTGAATCTGGATTACCGACAACGGGACATGCTACTTCGTTATCCGCTATTACAAGCATACAATTGGCGGTACCACCGCGTACTTCTGCGCCGTAAGAAGGCATATATGTCACTTCCCTTCCGCAGTTCATCGCGGTTTGAGCGAGCAATTTGCCGATAAGCATAATACCCTGACCGCCGAATCCGGCGATTATCAGTTCTTCATAAAGTTCGTTTTTCGTATTATCCATATAGAGGCTCATATTGGAGCATTATTTTATTTTACCAAGCGGAAACACTTTTACCATTTCCTTATCTATCCATGTCATAGCATCAGACGGGGACATTCGCCAGTAAGTCGGACATGGTGACAATATTTCAACAAGTGACATTCCCTGCGCCCCATCGACCTGAAGCTCGAACGCATGTTTCATGGCTTTTTTAGCATTTTTGATTGTAGCCGGATTGCTCATCGCGCAACGTTCGATATAAATTGTTCCCGGTAATGTAGCAAGAAGCTCACAAACCTGCATGGGATATCCCTGTTCGGCTCCGCTTCTTCCCTGCGGCGTAGTCGTTGTCACCTGGTTAAGCATAGTCGTAGGAGCCATTTGGCCGCCTGTCATTCCATAGATTGCATTATTTATGAAAATAACGGTTATGCGCTCGCCGCGATGACCGGCATGAAGAATTTCGCCTGCGCCGATACTTGCAAGGTCACCATCTCCCTGATATGAAAAAATAATTTTATCAGGATTGGTTCTTTTCATTCCGGTCGCGACCGCGGGTGCCCTGCCGTGCGCGACTTCGATCATATCGACATCGATATAATCATATTCAAGTACGGCACAACCAACCGGAGCTATTCCGATAGTTCGTTCGCGAATGCCAAGCTCGTCTATAACTTCCGCTACGAGCCGATGCGCGATACCATGGCCGCATCCCGGACAATAGTGTGTCGGAACATCTTTATAAGTAGGTGTACGTTTAAATACAGTTTCCATAAATTCAACTTTTATGTCTTATTGATAATTGTCTTATCTGGTTCAGCACGTCATCGACAGTTGGTACACCGCCGCCTGTTCTTCCGAAAAATACGACAGGTGACTTTCCAGCAACGGCGAGCTTTACATCTTCGACCATTTGTCCGCAGCTCAATTCTACAGTTAAGAAAATCTTTAACTCATCAGCGGCCTGACTTATCTGCTCATACGGGAAAGGCCATAATGTAATAGGTCTTATCCAGCCAACTTTGATGCCTTCTTTTCTTGCTTTTGTCACGGCGCCGCGAACTATTCTCGCGGAAATGCCGTATGCGACTACGACAATATCAGCATCATCAACTTTGTATTGTTCACATCGTGTTTCATTTTTTATAATTTCAGCATATCGTGACTGAATTCTCCTATTCATTTCTTCCAGCTTGCCTTCCTTAAGCCATAATGAACGCACGATATTCTGCGGCCTGCCTTTTGCACCGGTCAAGGCCCAGTCTTTAGGAGGTAATTTTCTTCGTTCTTTTTTCTCGAGCAGCACAGGTTCCCTCATCTGACCGAGCAATCCATCCGCAAGAATCATTACAGGAGTTCGATACTGGTCGGCCAAATCGAATGCAAGCGGCATAAAATCCGCCATTTCCTGAACACTGCCCGGTGCAAGCACGATAGGATGATAGTCACCGTGCCCGCCGCCTTTTGTTGCCTGGAAGTAATCACTTTGCGATGGAGCGATATTTCCAAGACCGGGACCTCCTCGCATAACATTGACTATAACCGCGGGTAATTCCGCGCCGGCTATGTAACTTATACCTTCCTGCATAAGACTTATACCCGGGCTGGAAGAAGTTGTCATAGCTCTTTTTCCAGTCGCGGAGGCTCCGAAAACCATATTTATCGCGGCTAATTCGCTTTCGCTCTGGACAAAAACTCTGCCTTCTTCGGGCATTCTTGTGGACATATAAGCCGGAATTTCGTTTTGTGGTGTAATCGGGTATCCGAAATACGCATCGACTCCGGCCATAATCGCGGCTTCCGCAAGAGCTTCATTGCCGCACATTAAGATTCTTTTCCCAGTTATATCATTTGTTTGCGTTGTAGTTTTCTTCATGATAGTGCTTGTGGAATCTGCGACAGAACTCACTTCTTTACCTCAATATTTTCAGGTCTTATCTTTTTTTTTGAGCCGATAGTATCCCTGATCTTAACTTGTTCCCGAAGCACTTCAATTACCGCATCCGGACAAACCAACGCACATACAGAGCATCCTGTGCAATCAGTATCAGTTACCTGAGCCGGGAAAAATCCTGCTTTGTTTGATTCCTTAGAGATAGCGATATGACCTTTTGGGCATACTTTAACACATAAGCCGCAGCCTTTGCATCGTTCGGCGTTTATAATAATTTTGCCAGCCATTTTTTCCTATACTTATACAAAACCCGAATTTCGGGTAATTCCTTCAAAAGCCAAATTTTAACAGACCTTTACAACTATGTAAAGGTAAAATATCTATACATTAAAATTGTTACATTTTTGTCATTATGAATCTTTACATTATATTCCTTCAAGATTGAAGAATTATTAAAACTGTATTTTTCTACATATACGAACACATAGATTGATTTGTTATAAAAATTTCAAAATATCTGAATTAAATTGAATATTATATTAGTACAACTTATATTATTAAGAGGAATTTAGAAAATCATTTAACTCTTTAGAATGGGATAGGATATGTATAGAGGAATCATTGCAATAGCAACATTTATAATAGCGCTTATTTCATGGTTATTTGTATTATTTTATCCACTCGTTTTTTCACTCAAAGATAAGTTTACAATCATTTTTAACAATGACAAACGAATACTTATTCGTATGTGCATAATCTCAGCATCTGTTTTAATAGCTTCTTCAACTATGAGTTTGCAGCGTACCGGAAGTTATTTATTGATGTTTATCCCCATTTTAGCTATAGGAGTATTTTGTATTGAAATAGGATTTCTTTTTACATCAAGATTTCATTCATTTATACCCTTAATCGCGGGTATTTTAACTTTATTTTTATGTCCTTCAATAATAGGATTTTGTCAAATTGCTTATGAAATGTGAGACAACGAAGTATATGCAGGTTCTGCTGGTTATAAAGAACTTTCTCTTGCTGGTGCACATACATGGTTTATTGTCATGTTTGTAATTTTGATTATAGTTTTATTGATCAGAGTATTTAAACGTAAAATTTTTATGACTTGGTTCTCAATATTAGGTTCTGTTCTATATCTTGTTTGTATGAGCATTTCATTTTATTATACAGTTCCACGTTCAGGAGATGAAGGAGCAATTACGCAACGCTCCCTGGCAGGGGCTGCGCTTCCTGCGCGCGGAGCGCGCCTGGCGTTTCTACGGGGTGGCAGCTGAAACCCGGCAGATTGATCTGATCCAACCCATCCGGCTGGTCAAGGTGCTCT
>CAZMPL010000219.1:0-6299 GCA_964567805.1 uncultured Pirellulales bacterium
GGCATGATGGGCGGCGGTGCAGGCCGAGGCGGAATGATGGGCGGTGGTATGATGGGTGGCGGCATGATGGGCGGAATGACCGGCTCATTTGTTCAGGAAATCATTACTGAAGTTATCCCGATGGTTGACGCAAATTACAGAACTATTGCTGACCGCGAACACAGAGCTATGGCAGGACTTTCGCTCGGTGGAACACAGACATATGACATTACACAGAATAATCTCGACAAGTTTTCACACATCGGTATTTTCAGTGCTCCATTCGGATTCCCGGGTGTAGAAACTGGTTATAACGGCTTGCTTGCAAAACCAGATGAATTCGCGAAACAGGTAAAAGTTTTCTTTGTCAGCATGGGCTCGAAAGAAGGTGCTTCATCAGGTCGCGGTATTCATGAACAATTGGATCAGGCCGGAGTTAAAAATGTTTATTACGAATCACCCGGAACAGCTCATGAATTTTTAACATGGCGCAGAAGTCTTAACAGATTCGCTCAATTACTTTTCCAGGATTAGTAAAACCCGGAAGATGAATTTATATCAAATAACAGAAGCATAGAGAATGAAAGGTAAAAAATGAACCTTAATATAAAACACAGCTTTATTACGATTAGTAAATTATTACTTATCGCATTTATGGCTTTAGTGATTTCCGGAAGTGTACAGGTACTTTACGCCGCGACATCTCTTCCGGCATATACCGGCACATTGACAGGCGAAGCGACACCGCCGGCGGAGCCGCTAAGTCTATGGTATCGCCAGCCGGGAACATCATGGACAAGTGCTTTGCCGGTGGGTAACGGCAAACAGGGTGCGATGATGTTTGGCGGAATCGATTCCGAGGCAATCTGTCTCAACGAAGATACACTCTGGGCAGGCGGACCTTATAATCCGGACAAACCAAATTCATTTGCGAGTTTATCTCAGGCCAGACAGCTCATTTTTGACGGCCAATTTCGTCAGGCTGAGCAACTGATTGATCAGGCAATGCTGGCCAGTCCTCGCGCTCAACTCCCATATCAGCCTGTTGGTGACATTTTATTGACTTTCCCGAAAGTCGAGACAGCCGAGAATTACATACGTGAACTGAATTTGCGTACCGCGATAGCATCCATGCAGTTTACTTCAAATGGTGTCACTTATAAAAGAGAGTTGTTCGCAAGCTATCCTGATAACGTTATAGTTATGCGTTTGACCGCCAGTAAACCGGGCATGATTAATTTCAAACTTTCTATGCAAACAGGTGAGAATATCGTTAATAGTGACGGTACCGATGATACTTTTATCCTTAACGGGACAAACCGTCCGGCCGAAAATATTGCTGGAGCGTTAAAGTTTCAGGCACGTGCCAAAATCATTCATACCGGTGGAAAACTCACCCATGGCGTTCGTGAATTGCCGGTTCCAGCGGCACCGGCGGCAGGCAGCCGCGGCGGTCGTGGTGGAAATCGCGGCGGTGGCGGCGGCAGCAATCAGAGCACAAGCGAATATTCTCTCGAAGGTGCGGACAGTGCTGTCATACTGATTGCATCGGCGACAAGTTATAAGAAATATGACGATGTCACTGGTGACCCGGACGCGTTGGCCGGCGCAATTATTAATAAAGTCTCGGCTAAAAGTTATGATGCTCTGCTGAAAGACCATCTTGCGGATTATCAGAATATTTTCAACCGAGTGTCACTCGACCTGGGAACAAGTGAAGACGCAAAACTTCCGACAGACCAGCAAATTCGCAACTTCCCTCAAAGCAACAATCCCGCGCTGGTTACGCTTTATTTCCAGTATGGTCGTTACCTGTTGATAGGAAGCTCGCGTCCCGGCTCTCAGCCTGCTAACCTGCAGGGTGTCTGGAACAGTGACACATCTCCTTCATGGGGAAGTAAATATACAATCAATATTAATACCGAGATGAACTACTGGCCTACTGATAATACTAATATTGTAGAATGTATTGAGCCGTTGATGGCGATGGTTGAAGACCTTCAGGTTCGAGGCGCCAAAACAGCAAAAATAATGTACGACGCAAACGGCTGGGTCGCTCATCACAATACAGACGGCTGGCGTGCAACCGCTCCTATCGATGGAGCACAATTTGGTATGTGGCCCTGCGGTGGCGCATGGTTATGCAACACTCTTTGGGATCATTATGAATTCACACAGGATAAAACGTTCCTAAAGCGTCTCTATGGCCCGATGAAAGGTGCCTCAGAGTTCTTCCTCGATACATTGATAGAAGATCCGAAAGGTCGCGGCCTGATTACAAGCCCAAGCTTGAGTCCCGAAGTGCCTCACGCAGGAGGAGGTTCAATCGCAGCCGGTCCCACTATCGACCGACAAATTATACGTGACCTTTTTGCACACTGCATAGAGGCAAGCCAGACTCTCGGAGTAGATGAAGATTTACGTAAAAAACTGGTAGAAACCCGCGCTAAAATCGCTCCAAACAAAATCGGCGAACGCGGGCAGTTACAGGAATGGCTGGAAGACTGGGATTACCAGCCAGGTACCGACCAGCGCAATAGACACATCTCACACCTTTACGGTTTGTATCCCGGCGAAGACATATCCTATTACAACGATAAGGAACTTATCGCAGCGGTAATAGTCTCGCTCACAAATCGCGGTGACATTGCTACAGGATGGGGTCTGGGCTGGCGACTCAATGAATGGGCACGTCTGCATGATGGTGACCATGCTTATATTATAGTTCGCAACCTGCTCAACGATGTCGAACGCGGCGGTCGTGGCGGCGGTGGTGTTTACTCCAATCTGTTCGATGCACATCCGCCATTCCAGATTGACGGAAATTTCGGCGGTACAGCAGGTATAGCTGAATTACTCGTTCAATCTGTCGCGCCTTGTGACGGCAAACCGGCGTTAATTGATTTGTTGCCTGCACTTCCTTCCGTTTGGCAGAAAGGTAAAGTTTCCGGTATTCTCGCTCGCGGCGGATTCGAAGTGTCACTTGGCTGGAATGAAGGCAAACTTGTGAACGCTGAAATTAAGAACACAGGTTCGAGCAGTAAGACAGTCGATGTCCTTTTAGGCGATAAGAAAGTGTCACTTACTATAGATGGCGGAAAATCGAAGTCTCTGGATGGACAGCTTTCTAATATCTGAGTTTGAATTACTAATTTAATGGAGTGTTATTTATGAAACAAATAATGTTTATTTTGAGCCTTGCTATTTTAATTGCAGTAACAGGCTGCAATGCGACATCTGAATCAGGCTCTTCGAAACTTCCCATCGAAGCGACAAAACACTGGACAGCCGACAATGGAAACGGAACCTACTCGAATCCATTGTTTAATGAAGAGTTCGAGGATCCAGATCCTATTCGCGTTGGCGATACATATTATCTGGCAGGTACGACAATGCACATGAACCCGGCTGTACAGATTATGAAATCGAAAGATCTGGTAAACTGGGAACTTGCGAGTTATTGCATGGATCGTCTTGATTTAGGTCCGAAATACAGACTTGAACAGGGCAATATTTACGGCAAAGGTATCTGGGCTCCGTGTATTCGTTATCATGACGGCATGTTCTATGTCTTTTCCAATACCAACGATTCTGGTTTGCAGGTCTTTCGTTCCAAATCGGCGGATGGGCCATGGGAACACAACCAATTACCGGGACATCATGATTTATCGGTACTCTTCGATGATGATGGAAAAATCTATATCGTTTCCGGTAATAGAAATCCCTATCAAGCAGAAGAGCTTGCACCGGACTTGAAAAGCATTGTTCCAAATTCACAGTTTACAATAAATGCTCCGGGCATGGGTGAAGGTCTCCATTTGTATAAAATCGATGGAAAGTATATTCTTATTTCCTGCATACCCGGTGGAGCAGTAAATCAGATGGTCGCGAAAGCAGACTCAATCAAAGGTCCTTGGGAAGTCACTACTATGGTTCAGGGCGAATCACTCGGTGTTGTTGGTGGTACACCAGCGACCGCCAACGCCAATGACCGCGGCTTGTGGCTGCATCAGGGCGGCATGTGTGACACGCCTTCAGGTGAATGGTGGAGTATAATTATGTCCGACCACGGCAGTGCAGGACGTTTTGTCGCATTGGTACCAATTACATGGGATAATGGTTTCCCGCTTATTGGTTTGCCCGGCAATTTGCGCAGAGCGCCAAACACATGGCTCAAGCCTGACACAGGTTACGTTCAGGAACCGAAACCTGCGTTCATTCATAGTGACAACTTCGATAGCGGCAAGCTTATTACCGATTGGCAATGGAACCATGTACCGGATGATACTAAATGGTCACTCACTGAAAAATCCGGCGTACTTCGTTTGCATTCATTACCGGCAGACAATTTCTTTGCCGCTCGCAACAGTTTATGTCAGCGACCACCGGCTCCCGAATCTATAATGACTGTGGAGTTGGATACAGCAGGAATGGTCGTTGGAGATACCGCGGGATTGGCGCTTTTGAATGTACCTTATGCCTGGATTGGTGTTGTAAAATCCGAAGATGGAATAAAACTACAGATGCTTGATAATACGAGCAGCGGTCGTGGCGGCGGAATGGGTGGACGAAGAGGCGGCGGAACTCCTCCAACACCGGCAGTTCCGACAATCAGTTCGGATACTCCACCTTCAAAACTCTGGCTGCGTGTACATTGCAATTTTGATACTGACCAAGGTATTTTCAGTTGGAGCGCGGACGGTAAGGAATTCAAACAATTGGGTGAAATCTATCGCATGCGTTACAATTACCAGGGCACTTTCCAGGGAGTTCGTCCGGCGTTATTCCATTACAATACATCCGGACAACCCGGCGGCTATGTCGATTTCGATAATTATGTTGTCGATGAGCCGCGGGCAAGAGGTATTGAACGTGAAATACCTGTTGATAAGACAGTAGCTTTTACCAGCGGTGCAGATGACACATTCTTAGCCGCAACAGAAGATAATGTTCTGGTTAACATTATAGTTGACATACAAGGAATCCTCGTTGTTCCGGAGAATGCGAAATTTCAGGTCATTGATTTAGGTCTTGGCCGTGTTGCACTCAAAGCAGTTAACGGTAACTTCGTTTCAGTTGCAAATCCTGAGAGCGTTGTTATCAAGGACCTTGCCGGAGCAAAGCCGGGCGATGCGGAGTCGTTCCAGTGGGTCAACTTAATGCGCGGCGATACAATGCTAATGACTCTGACGAATCATCAATATCTGGCGACAAAGCCAAATTCTCCGGGAGCGGTTACCGCAAATGCGATTGGACCGGCCCCAGCACGCAAAAGCGGTGCTGAATTCAAATGGAAAGCGGTCGAATAGACTTTATTTCATTCCAAAGCATACTCTGGTTTGTGCTTGAGGCTGCTATATAAAACAATTAATAAAAACGCGACTTAATATGCAGGTCGCGTTTTTTTATTTATTATTATTTATACATATCCCCTAAATTACTATTTTTCACATTATGAGTCCTATAATCATAAATGGATTAAAATTTTCCCAAATATTTTAAAAATTCCTGATTATTAATACTAAAAACTGGAACTTTCCTGCCTTTTAACTGTCTGATTATATAGCTGATTTTCAAAAAAAAATTACGTTGATGATATTGAATTAGAAGTATTTATGAATTTTTTGAGAAAAATACAAAATGATAATGTGATGTATAGCTCACGGCAGGGAAGAGGCCGATGTGCTTTTTGTATTATTAATCGTGTTTTTAATTTTTAGGGTGGGCTTTGCCCGGTCAGGATTAGGGGTGATCTTAATGACAAAGAAACGACTTTCCTCCAAATGGTACATAATAACTGTCATATTAACACTATTTTCAATAAAATGCTCCGGCGTGCTTGCAGCGGCTCAACTGGATGCAGCCAAATATGACTTCCTTGACTTTAATAATATATCTGCCGAGAAAGGTCTCAAATATTTGTCAGAGGCGAAAATAGGTGATGTATCCCGTATGCCCAACTCGCCGACTGTACTGGTTACTTCAACTAATCCGGGGAACTTGGAGAAAGCGAAAGTTATCCGGGACGTTGTCGATTGCGGTAAAGAATATTCTATAAGATTTATTCCTCTAATCGCAAAGCTAAACTGATTAGGAATAATATCGGAACTATTACCATCGGCGATTTCTCCAATCCGCCAGCCAAAGATGGACATGCCAGAACAATCATTGATATTTGTAATGATAATGTAATTATCATAACACCTTCAAATTTAATAGACAGGGTAGCTGATACAATTACACAACTAAGTAAGTCCGAAGTTAGTACACAGTACGAAGCCGGTACTCAGAACTCAGAACTCAATAAGTACTCAGTACCA
>CAZMPL010000220.1:0-6295 GCA_964567805.1 uncultured Pirellulales bacterium
AAGCGTTAATAAACAATCCGCTAAATGGGCCGATGTCAGGTAGCAGTATAAAAAAACTTTATACTCATATACCAAATTCGATTTATGACATTTTAAAATGTTAACAAAATATTTTTTGCCTTGATTTCTTAATTTGTCAAATTAAACAAATGTTTTTCGGAAATGTGTTAAAAGAAATAGAATAAGAAAAATAAAAAGAATGTGGAGGTTTGGAGGAGTGAAAATTTTAAACAATAAATACTTAATAATATTAATTAGTTTGTTCCGGTTTTATGTCATTGGCCTTCTGTTGTTCCGACTCCATACCTTTTTCTTTCTTTATCGCATCATATATCTCTCTGCGATGAACCGGAATATCTTTCGGAGCTGTAATACCAAGACGCACCTTGTCACCACGTACATCAACGATGATAATTTCTACATCATCACCAATCATAATCGACTCATCTCTCTGTCTGCTTAGAACCAACATTGTAAACTCCTTTTGCCGGTTGGTTTAATTTTTTCTCTTCAACAAACTCCGGCTTAATATTCATCCTTTTCAAATAAAGAAACTCAATTTAATTCATTTAACAATCTAAATAAGCTTTTCGTTTAATCTAAAACATAACTATATTTCGGCTAATTGATAGGTCGAAAACAACGAATTTTAATTTTGTATAAACAAAATATCTCGGTTATAAGACCATTTTATATCTAATTAGTTACAGTAATTATATTTATATAAATACGAAGAGGTGAAAAAAGATGTTCTTTTTTTTATTTCAAGGGGTCTATAATACTAAAGCTCGTGTTTTCGCCAATAGTCATAGCGAATCGCCATCCAGTAGCCGGCTATCGAACCCAAAACTCCGAATGTAACCATCTGAACCGGCAATATAGAAACTATTGGATTCGGGAAAAATATCGCGGGAAATTTATTAATAAAAGATTCGAGAATCCTGCCATTCATATAAACACCTACAGAATAAGCAGTTACGATAGCACATGAAATTATCGACCAGACATAATTGAGATTAAAAACCAATTTAACCACAAAAGCGGCTATGCCAAAAGAAAACAAAACCGCGAAAATATTCTGCGCTAAAGCTGGTTGAGCATAAACAATTTCCAGGTTGTCATTCTGAACTCCTACATCCTGCGCAAATATTTTAAGGCAAAATATCGCGATAACAGCCGATAATAAAACTGAAATTATCACATAAACCAGGTTTACAGGTTTTAAGTCAGTTTTTTCCGCATTTGGGCTCTTTTTTAATCGGGAAATTATCGCTTGTCCCGATAAAACTCCTGCAAAACCACAACCAATAACAAGCAGCCAGAATAATGATTCCCATCTCATAGCGGCCAGTATTTCAGTCCTTTGATTTAGTGAGGAATTGAGCTGCATTAAAGCCCCTGTAGAACCTGCATGAACCGACCAGAGACATAACCCGGACGGCACAGCTAAAATGCCTATTTCGCGACCATAAGGCCAGGAAGCAAAGTAAGAAATTAATCCTGCAAGAAATGCCATAACAAGCAGAGTGACTGCACCGCTGGTTCCTATTTCCTTAAAAACCAGAGAACCAAAAGGATCAGGCGGAGATTGCCACGGCCAGCATACAATCCCAACTAACACAACTCCAATGACAACCGCAGCGGCTATTCTTAATTTCATTAACCATGATAGTTCCATATTTTGTCTATTTTATTGATAGACCCTGAAATAGCAATATATTTCCCGGGTTTTTAGATGAATCATATCTTTACACTGAATACAGCGGCATGTTCTATTTATATACTTTATGGTACAATATTACACAGGAACAACTGCAGGATTCAATATTTCCTGTATCAGAGTTGTAAATTCCTGCCTGTTTATCGGTTTCATAATAAAATGATTTATACCAATTCTCTTGAGTTCTTCCTGGCATATTCTTTCAGGAAACCCGGAGAATAATATCACAGGAATATTTTGCCTGATTGCAAACATTTTCTCAGCAAGTTCAGTCCCGGTCATATTCGGCATTACCTGGTCGGTTATCACAAGGTCGAATTCGTCAGGTTTTTCCTGGAATTGTTCCAAAGCATCCAGGCTGTTCGTCTCCGCGACAACTTTGTATCCGAGCCTTTCGAGAATCTGCCCGGTGACATTAACAATCATTTCTTCGTCATCGACAATCAGAATAACCTTTTTATCTTTCTTTTCAGGTTGTATTTCCTGTGATTCTTCTGATTTAAGTTTCGGAAGATATATGTCGAAGGTGGTACCTTGTCCCGGTGTACTTGAGACATCCATTGTGCCGCCGTGACTTTTAACGATTCCGTGTACGACAGGCAAACCGAGACCCGTTCCTTCGTTCATACTTTTCGTAGTAAAGAACGGCTCATATATACGCTTGAGGATTTCCGGCGTCATGCCGCAGCCTGTGTCACTTACGCTAAGTTTAACATAACAACCTTCAGGAAGATGCTCATCGGCGATTCTTGTCTGTGTTTCGAAACATACATCATCGAGACCTACTTCCAGAGTACCCGGATTCTGTCCCATAGCATGTGACGCGTTTGTGCACAAATTCAAAAGAACCTGATGAATCTGTGTTGGATTTCCATTTATCTTACTGTTTTCAGCGTTTATTTTTCTGCATATCTTAATTGTCGTCGGTAACGACGAACGAAGCATACCAAGAACCTCTTTTACGATAGTGCTTACCTGGAGAGGCTGTTTTTCCTGTTCCTGCTCGTTCTTGCGGCTGAATGTCAAAATCTGTTTTACAAGTTTTGTCGCCCTGTTCGTACAGGTCAGTATCTGTTCGAGATTATCATGAACGGGGTGATCCACTGGTAAATCATCGAGTGACAATTCTGTATAGCCCTGCAAAGCGGAAAGGATATTATTAAAATCATGCGCGATTCCGCCTGCGAGTGTTCCTATCGCTTCCATCTTTTGCTTCTGGCTGAGTTGAAGTTCCAGATCCATCTTTTCTTTTTCAGCTTTTTTATTGCTTGTAATATCAAGGCCATAAGCATTTACATAACCTGAGCCTGTGATAGGCTGTAATGTTATAATGAAAATATGGCCGTCATCGCAAGTCAATTCGAATGTCGTACCATTGCCGGAATTATACACTTCACTTATTCTGCTGCACCACGGCTCAGGAAGATTCTGGCTGATTTGTGTCTTCCATGTTTCCAGAACAGGTGTGCTTGAATCGTTCGCGTAGAGAATTTTACTGTCTGTCGAAATTCTCATCACAGGATTCGGGTCTTCGCCGGGGAAACGTGCGAGGTTTTTCGCTTCCTCGATTGCCTTCTTGCTTTCTGTAATGTCACGTACTATCCATTGTAAAATTTCATTTTCCTCAACCTGCATCGCCGAGGTCGCTATCGTGACATCTCTAAGCTGCTGGTTGCCCACCAGGATTTCAGCTTCGATAATACTATTCATATCCTGGCCAGATTTGGTTATCAGATTATTACAGGTATGTTTTTTGTCATCAGGAAACAGAGTCGAATAATGCTGTCCTTCGAAGTCCTTTTTCTTTTTTCCGAACAATTCTTCGAACGCTTTATTGCAATTCGTGATACTGCCTGTTTCCGCCTCGATCCAGACAATCGCATCCTGCGCATTCGCAAATGCAAGCCTGAACTTGCTATCGGATTCCCTCAAAGCTCTATGAGCTATCCTGTGCTTGGTTATATCGGAAATAATATGAACCGCACCTGTAATATTTCCTTTTTTATCGACAAGCGGCTCGACTTTCACGTTTACCCATTTGTCACCAGCCTGGAGTTCCGCTTCTTCAGTCCTGTTCGTATTCAACATTTTGGCGAAGGGACATTTCTTTACCGGTTCCTTCGAGCCGTGAAGAAGTTCGCAGCAGCTATGCCCGATTATTTCACTCTGCGGCCTTCTGAATAATTTAGTCATGGCCTTGTTGCATTCGATTATTGTGCCGCTATCTTTTTCAAGAATACAAATGCCGTCGGTAATAGCATTGAAAGTTTCCTGCCACTGTTTGCCGAAAGCACCTGAATTACGCTTTGCTTCCGCTCTTATGTATAAATATTTCCTCGCGATGTTAACACCGAGCCATATTATTGTTATAAGCGGTATTAAAAGCATTATTGCAGCAATTGATTTTTGCGTTTCTTTCCATTTCGTATCGCAGCGTTCTTCGAGATTTTTTTGTACATTTATCACGAAGCTCTTCATGCCGCTGTTATAAGTTCGCTTCTGATCCTCGTAATCAGCTTTTTTAAGTAAAGTATCCGCAAACGAATAATTACCGGTTTTCAATATTCCAAGGATATATTCTTCGAGTTCGGAAAGATTATCACAAGCGAGATTTGTCACTATCGCGTCGGCGGCAATAGAACTGCTTTCCGGAATACCCCAGTCCTTCTCGATTACAGGCCTTATTCTTTTTCCAAGTCCTTCGTAACGTTCTATCCATTCTTTGTCGCCGGTCTTTGCGGCCATATTGAGTGACATAGTCAGCGCTTCGTCACGATATAAATAAGTACCTTCCATATTAACGACCTGCTTAAGATACTGGTCCGCAATTTTGAGCTGAGTATAAGAGCGCCACCCATGCCAGGCCGGCAATGCGAAAAGAGCAATCGCAAATAACATAAAAAGCACAAATATAGTCGCGCCCAACAAACTCACCACTTGCGGCTTATTATATGATACAGTTATGTTTTGTTTTTCAACTCCTGCTCGTCTTTCCATCTTTCCGGCTCTTTTTTCTTGTGTAGTTAATTTCAGCATTCTGATTTATTCCGGTTGATATTCCTTATTAACAAAATAATTACAAAAACATCAACTACCAGTACAATGAGTGCTCTTCCTTCGAATTCAAAGAATCTCATATAAAATATAACAATATATCGTGCCAAAACAGAATGGAAACACGTCGGAAATACAACGAATATTATATTTTTTTCCCGATAAGCAACACACACACTCAGCTATATAATAACTTGCTTTTTTATGGGCCGTATTTCAAATTAATTTTAAAAAAGATATGACAAGAAGGTCCGCTTTATATAAAATATTTAACATGCTCCTATCTTCCTGTCATACCCGCGTAGGCGGGTATCCAGAAAATGGGTGGCAGCCTCAAGCGAAGCTTGGGGATGGTCAATTGAAATGGAAAATTTGCAAATAATAGAAAAGAAACTTTTTTATGGAGAGAATCTTATGGTTACAAAGCAAAAATGGATGTATGTAGAGTTATTTGTAATGACATTAATCGTAGCGGGCTGCAACACAGGCGCATTTCAAATCGAAATGGTTCCCGCCGACAAGAAACTAAAAGAAAGCCGGGTACAGAAAGATAAAGGCTTATTCATCTCAGACAAAATCGCGATTATCGACGTCGAAGGAACAATGGCCAACGAGCGTCAGAGCAGCCTATTGCAAACCGGCGAAAATCCCGTGAGCATATTTATCGAGAAACTGGACAAAGCCGCAAAAGACGACGACGTTAAAGCAGTTGTAATTCGTATGGACTCACCCGGCGGTACAGTAGTCGCGGCGGATATAATGTACCACAGCCTGCAGGAATTCAAACGCAAAACACAAAAGCCGGTAATTGTCAGCGTGACTGGCATGGCGTGCAGCGGCGGATATTACCTTTCCTGCGCATCAGACGGAATCGTCGCACAACCAAGCAGCGTAATTGGAAATATCGGCACGATTTTCCAGACATTCAGTATCGAAGGCACGATGAATAAAATCGGTATCAAGACCGTCGCAATAGAGAGCGGGACATTGAAAGACATCGGCTCGCCGCTCCACAATTTGAGCGATCCGGAAAAAGAAGTTCTGCAGGGAATCATAACAGAAATGTTCCAGCAATTCGTTCAAGTCGTTCATGAAAGCCGCAACTCAATCAGCGAGCAGAAGCTGCAGGATCTCACAGACGGCAGAGTTTTCACCGCGAAGCAGGCACTCGACGAAAAACTGATTGACAAAATCGGCTACCTCCAGGACGCAATCGAATGGGCGAAAGAGCTCGCGAAAATAGAAAAAGCAAAAGTCGTATTGTATCACAGACCATCTTTATATACACCGAACGCTTATAGCTCCGCTTCCGCGAAAGCATCCGGACTCGAATCGCTTATAAACATTGACTTGCCCGACTGGCTAAGCTCCGGCGGAACAAAGTTTCTATACCTCTGGCAGCCGGGAATGGAATAATGAGAATCTGAGATTTGAAATCTCAAATCTTAAATTTATAATCTCATATATCAAATTTGAAATCTCAAATTCCCCCATCCCTGCGCTCAGCAAAATGTAAATAAC
>CAZMPL010000221.1:0-6286 GCA_964567805.1 uncultured Pirellulales bacterium
CAGAAACTGGAACAACCAATCCGGTATGGAAGGTCGGCCGTGATAGAGAAAGAATCAGAGCGAGATTGATGATTGAAGCTATGGTAAACGATGAGTGGGATGTTGGTTTCAGATTCGCGACTGGCGAAAGAAGTATTTTTGCAAGCGATGAAGATATGTTCGGTGACCCAATTTCTTCGAATCAGACACTAAAACAATATTTTTCTGATAAGGACTTGTGGGTTGACCTTGCCTATTTTAACTATCACCCAAAATCTTTTTCCGGATTAAATATATCCGGCGGCAAAATTAAGAATCCATTCTACAGCGCAGGCAAAAATCAGCTTATATGGGATGGCGACTTGAACCCGGAAGGTATTGGAGTAAACCATAACATCGCTCTTAATGACTCTGATAAGCTATATTTTACCGGTGCGGGCTTGTGGGTTGACGAAAGCAGCAGCGGCGTTGATGCTTCTCTCTGGGGAACACAAACTTACCTGAAACATACTATGGAAAATTCTGATTATCTCCTTGGCGGTGCAGGATATTTCGATTACGGCAATATTCAGGGCAAAACTGATACATATGGAATTCTGGCGGGAAATACCGGCTCAGGCTCATGGGCGAGTGATTTTGACATTTTAGAGCTTTTCGGTGAATATGGAACAAAATTACACGATATGCCGGTATCATTCTATGGCGACTGGGCATACAATCTTGTAGCAAATTCGAACGGCGACACAGGATGGCTCGTTGGCACAAAGATTAATAAAGCCAGCAAACCCCGCTCATGGGAGCTTTCTTACGACTACAGAAATCTTCAGGCTGATGCCGTACTCGGTGCTTTCACTGATTCAGATTTCGGTGGTGGCGGAACAAATTCAAGAGGTCATTGCGTTGATTTGACTTACCAGTTAGCAAAAAATGTACAGGTTTCAACAACATACTTACAGGCTGAAAAAGATGGCGCAAGCGGTGCAAGCGATCTTGATTACAGAAGAGTACATGCTTCATTAGTCTTGAAATTCTAAAAAACTAAAAAAATACAATATTAACATAACATTAACACAATTTTAACAATTGATGAATATAGTATAAGGAGAAAAAATGAAAACAGTAGTAGTAAAAATTTTGTTAACCTTGGCGATTCTGGCATCAACGTATGTCATGGCACAGGAGAAACTTCATATAGAAGGTTCTACAACAGTTGGCCCGATAGCGGACGGTTTTGCGGAAGTCTTTAAAAAATTGTATCCTGATGTCGCTATCACGGTCAATAAAAGCGGCAGCGGTACCGGCGCATCGGCATTAATTGACGGCCGCTGTGACATTGCGACAATGAGCAGATTTATGAAAGATCAGGAATTCAAAGACGCAGTAGCTAAAAATGTATTTCCTGTCGCTCACCCGGTCGCAATGGATGGTGTTTGTGTAGTACTTCATCCATCAAATCCCATTAACGCCTTAACAACTGATCAGGTTCGTGACATTTATACAGGCAAAATCACAAACTGGAAAGAACTCGGCGGACCGGATTTGAACATCGTAGTGATAAGCAGAGATACTTCTTCGGGAACATATGAGACTTTCGAAAGCTTTGTTATGAACAAAGAAAAAATGGCATCGAATGTCGAATACGTAAGCACAAATCCTCAAATGTTCGGTCGGGTTGAAAGTACTAAATCTGCAATCGGATTTATCGGTTATGGCTTTGTAAAAACCGGTGTTAAAACCGTCACATTGAACGGAATCAAAGCGACAGTCCAGACAATATTAAACGGCCAATACCCTGCAGCACGACCGTTGTATATGTTTACAAACGGTTATCCAAAACTCGGCTCAATGACTCATAAATTTATCTCGTTCTACCTTACAGAAGAAGGTCAGGAAGTAATCGAGGATAAGGGATTTGTGCCGGTTACAAATTATTAAGGTATGATACAAAACAAGCATGGAACGCAAAGAAGCTGAATATCCAGTAAAACCGGCGGATGTTTTCAAGCACCCGCTGGTTCTTACTTTTGGACAGGACATAAAGGGATTTCTATTTAAACATATCGGAACATTTACACTATTTTTTTTCGCATGCACTTCTGTTCTGGTTGTAATGCTTATTTTCCTGTTTGTTGCGAAAGAAGCCTTTCCTTTTCTGACTAAATTCAGTGTTATTGAATTCTTAACAAGCACTGCATGGTATCCTGAAGCAACCGATGGAGTGGAATTTGGCGCTCTTGCATTGATTGCCGGTTCTGTTTATGTCACCACAATTGCTCTTGCTTTTTCTGTCCCTATCGGTGCGCTTTCGGCAATTTTTCTCAGTGACATCGTATCATTCAAAATAAGAGGAATAGTAAAACCAATAATTGAAATTCTCGCGGCTATACCTTCGGTCGCGTATGGTTTTTTCGCGGTTCTTGTTCTTGCCCCATGGATGCAGAAACACCTCGGTTTCGCAACCGGCACAAATGCCCTGAACTCGTCACTGCTTCTTTCGATTATGGCTTTACCAACAATCATAAGTGTCGCCGAAGATTCTATTTCCGCAACAGGAAGAGAATTGCGTGAAGCCTCTTATGCGCTCGGCGCGACACGATTTGAGACCATGATTAAGGTAGTAATTCCCGCTTCACATAGCGGCATAATCGCCGGAGTGGTTCTTGGTATGATGAGAGCTATCGGGGAGACAATGGTTGTCTGGATGGCATCTGGTAACGCGGCACAAGTACCACATCCATGGTGGGATTTATCTCAATCGATTCGTACAATGACCGCTTCGATAGCCGGAGAAATGGGTGAGACGGTAAAAGGTTCAGACCATTACAGGTCATTATTCACAATAGGATTATTATTACTCGTGATGACACTTCTACTGAATATAGTGAGTGAGTTCTTTTTGTCACGGGCAAGGAAGTCTTTAGGGAAATAATAAATGAAGGCTGATATACGTATCTTGATCGATAAATTATTCACGTCTCTGACAGGCCTTGCAGTAATCAGCATGGTTATCGCTCTTATTGTAATTCTCGGGCCGATGCTCTATCGAGGACTTGGAGCGGTTGTTTTTAAGGGAACCGTCGAATTCAGAAAAATGCAGCTTGCTGAATTTAACCATGGGAACGCAAACAAAATAGCGAAAGAAACTGAAACGACACAGAAAGCCAGGCAAGTCGTTTATGATATGATTCATAAATTCCGTAACGGTATCGACGCAGATGAATTGGAAAGTCGAGTAAAAGATATTAGTCGTAATTATGGAAAAGAGATTCAGCAAAAAGATTTATCGAAAGAACAATACCAGGAACTTCGAGATGCAAGCAAGGAAATTCGTGACAAGCTGATAGAAGCTTTCACAAGTGATAGTAAAGAACAGATAAAAGAGAATATCGATTTTGTTCTGAAATATGAAAAAGATGAACGCTTTGTAAAAACAGCCGCGACAGAATATTTCACAATCGCAAGGGAATTTCTTGAAGCTTCCGCTAAAATTGATTTTGAAAAGAGAGATATTTACGCAACCGAGCTTAGCGAACTTGAAGAAATAATTATTAAACTGTTCGGTCCGGCGCCGGGTGAAGATGCTCCCATGCTCGCTCAAAAACGATATGGCGCAACAAGAATGGACCAGGCAAACCAGCTGCTGCATCAATTATTCTGGAAAGAGAAATGGGTAGCGCAGGAAAACACAGTCGCATTGAAAAAAATTGAAACTTCAAGACCGGAACAATTTGCGGGGACAGAACTCGAACCTTTGTTCGGTTATATCAAAGACAATATAAAACAATTACAAAATCCAAAGCTCACGTTTTACTGGCGATACTTTTTCGACGACAGCACACCGGGACATTATTTCGGCGGTATCGGTCCTGAGATTTTCGGTACATTATTACTAACACTTTTAAGTATGATTTTTGTTATACCATTCGGTGTTATAAGTGCCGCGTATTTAACCGAATGTACTAAAGAAGGCCCTGTAGTAAGAATTATCAGGATGTGCATTAATACTTTAGCGGGTGTACCGAGCATCGTTTTCGGTTTGTTCGGAATGGCTTTTTTTGTATTGTTTTTTATCCCGTTATTCGGCGGACCTTCCAAACCATGTATTCTTGCAGGCTCACTTACACTCGCGGTACTCACTTTACCAGTTATGATTCGCGCGAGCGAAGAGGCGATAAGAACAGTACCTCAAACATATAAAGAAGCGTCACTTGCCCTAGGAGCAAGCAAGTTTATAACTTTCGTTAAAGTGACGCTTCCAACCGCCCTTCCGGGAATTTTGACCGGGATAATTTTAAGCTTAAGCAGAGTCGCGGGAGAAACCGCACCGATTTTATTTACAGCCGGAATCGCAATCGGGCCTTTACCAAAATCAATTTTTCAGACTACACGAACGCTATCATATGGAAGCTGGGATATGGCGGTTTCGGATAAATTAGCAGCTGAAGTGCCGCATAACCAGTTCGGTATGGTCGTCACTCTTGTTTTATTAATATTATGTCTCAATGCACTGGCGATTATTCTGCGTGCGAAGGTATTTAAAAAACTAAAAGGTCATTAAAATTTTTAAGCTGTGTTCCGGGAAATATGAAATGACAGAAAAAAATGACAACGAAATATTAATACCTGTAGTCAATACGAAAAAAAGCAAATATAATAGTTTGAAGTTAGAGAAGATAAAAATGGAAACAACAAGACCATCGAGACTGTATGAAAATGTGATATCGGACAGCAGCATGCCAATAATAAAAGCCGAACATTTTTATTTTTATTACGGTGCAAAAGCAGGCGTGAAAGATATTTCGATGGAAATATATCCACGTATGGTCACTGCGATAATCGGTCCGAGCGGCTGTGGAAAAAGCACCTTCCTTCGGAGTATGAACAGAATTAACGACCTTATTCCGAATACACGAGTCGAAGGAAAATTATATGTAAACAACCAGGACATTTATGCAAAGCAGATTCATTTAGTCAATCTCAGACAACAAGTCGGCATGGTATTTCAAAAACCCAATCCATTCCCAAAAAGTATTTTCGATAATATAGCTTACGGTCCAAGGCTTCAGGGTATAAAAAAACGAAGTACGCTTCAGGAAATCGTCGAAAAAAGTCTCCATTTGGCAGCTCTTTGGGACGAGGTTAAAGACGACTTGAAAAAATCAGCATTGGCGCTTTCGGGCGGCCAGCAGCAAAGGTTATGTATCGCAAGAGCCTTATCAACCAAACCGAATGTATTACTAATGGACGAGCCGTGTTCCGCTCTGGATCCTATCGCGACAAGTAAAATTGAAGATTTGATAGACACGCTGAAAAACGATTATACAATAGTCATTGTCACTCACAATATGCAGCAGGCCGCACGTGTGAGTGAAAGGACGGCTTTCTTCTGTCTCGGAGAACTGATTGAATACGACTCTACTTCGAATATTTTCAGCAATCCCGGCAAAAAGCAAACCGAAGACTATGTGACAGGAAAATTTGGATAAGATATATGACCGTAAATGGCTTTTGGAGTAAACATGGCTAAACATTTACAGAGAGAAATAGAAAACTTAAAAAGACAGATTCTTTCACTTGGTGCATCAGTAGAATCTGCAGTTAGAGACGCTGTTTTGTCCATCGAAAAAAGTGATGAACAACTGGCAAAAAAAGTAATCGATGATGATATTAAAATTGATAACACTGAAGTGGAAATCGAAGAAGATTGCTTGAAGATTCTCGCTCTGCATCAACCAGTTGCTATCGATTTGCGATTTATTGTCGCGGTACTTAAAATGAACAGTGACCTCGAACGAATCGGTGACTTAGCGGTCAATATCGCCGAAAGAGCTGTTTTTCTCGCTAATCATCCCAGGGTCACCATTTCGATAGACCTCGCCGAAATGGCGCGTCTCACAATGTCAATGTTGAGAAACAGTCTCGATGCGCTTATTAATCAAGATTCGGTTTTGGCTCACAGAGTTTGCAAAAGCGATGATAATGTTGACCAGATGAATCGACAGATGTACATCGATATTCAGGATGGAATTACCAGAAATCCTGAGCAAATTCATTCTCTGATACATTTATTATCGGTTTCACGTCACTTGGAGCGAATAGCCGATCACGCAACAAATATCGCAGAAGACGTTATATATATGCTCGAAGGCAGAATAATCCGCCATCATACCGAAGATTATTCTCAATAAAATATTTCACGCGACAAGGCTTTTCGCGACATCGACCGCCGAAGCAGCGTCAGGCGCATAACCAGTGGCTCCGATTTTATCAGCATATTCCTGTGTAACAGGAGCTCCGCCTATCATAA
>CAZMPL010000222.1:0-6279 GCA_964567805.1 uncultured Pirellulales bacterium
ATTAATAAGTTTTTATGAAAATCCCTGAGTAATTTGGAGTTGTACGGTGCCTGAAACCTCTACTAAAAATAGGACATATCAAGAGAACGCAGAGTCTGCTGGCAAGATTATTATCGAGTATGAAAGCTTTATTCGATTGATAATTCGTACTCAAAATATAACAAATATGCCAGAAGATGACCTTTTTCAGGATTTTTACATTTCTCTTGTAGCCAAACCTATCCCGGAAAAAATAATTAATATAAAAAGTTTTCTTTATAAAGCAATCATCAATCATTTATCAAGTTCTTCCAAGCGAATCAGGGCTTACGAAAAAAAAATTCAAAATTATCAAAAAAATTTCGATTTTATAGTCAACAAAATGGAGTCGACAAGCGCCTTATTAATAAGAGAAGAATCAAATAATGATATATTTGAAGTAATTAAGAAAAATACACCTAAAAAGAAATATATGGCAATTGTGTTAAGATATAGAGATGGTTATAGTATTAAAGAAGTAGCGGATAAAATGGGTATCAAGTATTCGTCTGTCACAAGATATCTTTCTACTGGATTAAGGAAAATCCGTCATTGCATTGGCAATGCTTAAATAAGGAGATATAATGAGTTTCTCGAATCCAAAACAAATATGTGAGCAGACAAGGTTATATTATTATGACTATTTGTTTCAAAAAGACCAAAGCGAGATTCCCGAATGGATTTTAAGCCATATTAAACGTTGTGAGAATTGCAAAACCCAGATTAATCAATTAAAAACCGCGATAACACAATCCGAGCAGAATCAACAATTTAGCCAGAATAAGTCAGGAACACACCTTGCAAATACCCTGAAAAAGCATTTTTCATATATTGAACAGGATACTACATGTTCCCTGGTAAAACCATTTCTACCAGAGATGCTTAATCCTTCATTACAAATCAGCATTCCGACCCCTATAACGGCACATTTCGATTATTGTCCGGAATGCGTCAAAGATCTTAAAACCATCAGCGATTTGAACCTCAATAATACGAATTTATCCCGTTTAAGCCAGTTTTTTGCCGCCAAAACACAGAATAATAACATAAGCTGTTCGAATGCAAAATCTCATATAATGGCTTTTGTAATGATGGCATTTCAGGAAACAGACAAGCAGATTTTAGAACATCTGTGTATTTGCGAAAAATGCTCTGATGCTATTTATCAATACAGAGATTCAATTATTAAAGAGCTTCAGATTGAGAATAAATCAAAACCCTGCTTTTTGAGCAACCAACTTACATATAACAATATCTTTGACTTCGTAATTCCGTACGAACTTGATATTAAACAATACAAACAATCAGAAACCGTGCTATCCCAGGTATCCCATATAAGAAGATGTCCTTTCTGTCTTCAAAAAATCCAGGAATTCCATCATATTATCAGCGATATCAGTGAGCGGCCAAATTCCGAAACTATAACAAAATACAAAATAGATGAATCAAAAATAACAGCAAATGCTGAGGATTCTCAAGAGCTGTATGCGGGTTTCCCTGTACATGTTGAAGTTACCGGAGCTTATCAGGAAACTGCCGCATCGAATTCTCGTACTGCAATCAATTTTACTTCAGTTTTAAAGAAGAATATTATTACAAGAAACTTCAGAACTCTTACAAAAACAGGTGTTGCAGGCTTATTCGTCGCGGCTGTTGTGCTAAGTGCCATGTTCATTTATTCCCCAAAAGTAAAAGCACTTTCTCTCTCGCAGCTATATAATTCCTTAGAAAATGCTAACAATGTACATGTTTCATCATTTGTACCTGACATTGAAAAACCTGTTCAGGAACAATGGGTATCTCGTTCTTTTAAAATGAATATAAGCAAAATTCATGATATAATTACCCTTGTGGATATAAATAGTAAATCCAAGACTATTAAAGACTTAACTACAGGATCTATAAATACACAAATGATATCCCAGGAGTTGGCTTCAGATACGGAATATTCAATCAATCGCTCTCTTGGACTCATCCCGTTTTATAGTATTTCCAATATTCCTCCAGATGCAGAATGGAATAAAGTAACAGATTCTCAGAATTTGGAAGAGAATACAGAGATTTATGAATTGTCATATATTTCAGATACTTTCGGCGATGCGGTATTTATTAAAATGAGATACATATTAAAAGCTGATACAGACCTGCCCATCAAAGTGGAAAGCTACAGAAAATTACCTAATGAAAGTGAATACACTCTAAATGGATTCAAAACAATCGATTATTTAAGTAATGAAGATTTCGTTTCATTCAAAAACAATTATTTTAAGGATGAGAAGTAAATAATATATTTACTTCTTCGCAGGACTCCATAAAGGCGAAAGATTTTTATAACCTTCATTAGTTTTCTCGACAAATAAATCTTCAGCCTTTTTTCTTTCCACATGGCCATCAGCATATCCAATATTAACGGACTTATTCCAATGGCGTCCATTTATCGCATCATCCATTTGTTCTGTTAACAAGCTCCTCTCTTTATTCATCGCAAGCCCCGGAAGGTAAGAACAATCTTCCATAAATTTTTTACTTAAAGTTCTTGGTGGGCTATTGGTTACATGGTACCAGTTAATCATATAATAGCCGCTATCAACAAGAAGAAGAGTTTGAGCAGGTGATTTTATATCCGTAGCACTCAATGGATGACCTGTGAACTCCGTTTTTTCATAATAACCATTAGTAACCCAGCTTTTACAGATTGACTGGTTAACACCGTAATTTGCGACAAGTGGATTTTTATTAAACTTATACTTAGAATCCCGTATCCTTCTGGATGGGCACCAGAATACAGACTTACCTTTGTTTTCAACATTTTCATTATCATATATATAATTAATCCAGTGAAAACCAAGGGAATCATATGCGGCATTTCCAATATAATCCCATGACGTACTTCCTATATCTGATTCTAAAAAATTACCATACGGAAGATTTTCATTTTTTAAATCATATGTCAACAGTTTCAATGTGATTTGTTTAATATTTGTGGAACATCGCATAGATTTAGCATATTCTCTCGCTAATCTCAATGCAGGAATAATAATTGCCATAATAAGTACTATTATTCCTAAAACAACAAGCAATTCAATCAGTGTAAAAGCTCTCCTTTTCATATGAATGTATTATATGAACACATCCACAAAAAGTCAACTTGTACTGTGTTTAATATAAAATAATCTCTGATTTACAGGGACATTATTTACATGCACCTGGAAAAATCAAAAATGGCACCCTTATACAAAGTTTGATAATCAATAATTTTAACAATCCTTACTGATAGTACAAATCTTGAAAAGAATGCCAATGCTATTTCTAAAACGGACTTTTACTTATAGAATAAACTATTTTTTATTTACATGCTAACATATAAAAAATACGATTATGAGCCATATCATATTTACATATACCTTCCACAGTTAAACAAGGCCATGTATATCTATCAATCTTGAATTCATCAACGCAGGTTCCGCTTGGAGCTAATTCACAACCATGTCTCTCGAATATAAGTTCTGTCATACCATAACATTCAACGCCGTCAAATATACAATAAATTCTATATTTTTGCTGCAATAAATACGTACATGTAAAACCGAAACCTCCAATGCAACCAATTAGCTGATCATCAGAAATTTCTTTTGTTCCTTCTGGTAAAGCAATTGGTTGATTAGATACCAGCAAAGCAGTCCCTTCTGTCCATTCCATGCCAAAAAGGTTTATATTTTCCCGGTAATAGAATTTATCATTCGTTAAATCTATTAACCATACATAATTCTGATCGATATGATCAAGTAATACGAAATGATGCTCATCCGGCATATGCAAAATCACCTGGCATCCAGACAAATCCTTTAAAGTCTGCACATCTGTTGTAACTGCCTTACAGTATAAACCTTTACTTAAAGCATATTTTTTCATATCTTTCATACTTGTTTTCAAATCGTCTGGATTAACCAATGCTGAAAGTTTCGAATCCATGATATCTTTTCCAGATAACAATGCTGCGTACTGTAAAGTCGAAGTTGCGCAATTTTGCAGAATTTTTCCTTCTGATTCTATATACGCCATTCTTTCGGCCAAAAGCAAATTGCTGTTTGCAATATCAGAATAGTAATATTGCAATTCAGGCTTGGTAACATCATATAGATATTCGACAAATGTGTTTGGTACCAAATCAACTACAAAACTGCTTGCAGATGGAACCTCTCCGCTTATTTTTGTTATCGTTATGTAATCCCCTTCGAGCAGATTATTCGACTTATCGAATTTTTCCATAATAATTGAAGTCGGTACCCATGAATCCGCTACAAGTTTGTAGCCGCTATACAGGTTAATCGTCCTCGAATCGGCTTTGTTTGTTACCCATGATAATGGAGCATAATTCTTTTTCGGATCAAGAACAATAATTGATTCCGAACCATCTGTATTGATTAGAGTAAGATTAATTACAGATTGTCCATCGACAGTTTTTTCAACCGCTGAAGACTCTAATTTAACAAGCTTATCAAGAGTAAAAGAACCATATCTCCATGGTATCAGACCTTTTGATAAAAATGAAATAGAACCGCCAGGAAAATCTTTCGCTGACTCAATCAATGCATGATTGACCGATGGAGTGTAAATTGTAATCTTTTCTCCATCACAACAAGTAATTCTCCTGCCATTCCATTCCATTTTAAAGTCGTTTGTTTTATAGTTATTTTTAAGTTCATCCGTAATTTTTACCGAATCTTCTCTTGAATCAACTTTATTATCGCAATAAAACCTTTTGCCGTCATATCTTATGACTTTCGTTGTTTTCATTTTATATTCATTTGATAATTGATAACGAACATTAAAAGGAATCGCATCAAAAGCCAATTTTTGCACAGATGCTGCAACTTCAACTTTCTTATCATTAGATTGATAATCTTCGATTTTTTGGCTTATCTTGCTCAATATTTCTTTTTCATCAGTTGTTATTGGCGCTTTATACTCCTCCTCAACGGCTTCGATTGTCCCGGCTTTTATCCAGGTGCTCTTTAAATTGCTTGTTAATTCAGCAAAAAGAAGTTCTTTTTCATTTATGCTCAAATTAACTTCTGCATAAGATACGCAGCATAATAATAAAATTGAAACTCCTATAATACTTTTCTTTAGACTCATGACAGGCCCTTTCTACATAATGTTAATATAAGTAAATATCAGAATACACATTCTGAGAATATAAATAGTCTTCACTTATATTAAAGGCTCATCTAAAGCTTAAAATGTTGACTATAAAATTCAAAAAAAATACTTTTTTTTATGCTTTCTTCAGTTTTCTCCAAAAAATTACCGTGTAATTGAAGAAATGTCACCATATTAACATCTGTTAATACAATATAAGCGGTACTTATATAATAATTATTACTTTATTTTTATTACATTTAACTTCATAACTATCACAGGAAATTCTCTATAAAGAACGGTTTGACAAGAAAACTTGTTGTGTTATAATCAGCAGGTTCATGGCTATACCTTGCTTTTTATTCCTGTGAACCTTACAGTTTTGGATTAAAAGTTTTATTTCAACTTAATACAAAGAAAGGATTAGGTAGTATAATGGAAAAAATTGGTTTTATTGGTCTTGGAATTATGGGAAAACCAATGGCGAAGAATCTCATCAAAGCCGGTTATTCCCTTACTGTTTATGATGTTGTCCCCGGCCCACTGGCAGAAGTCGTAGCAGCAGGCGCTAAGAAAGGAACTTCCTGTAAAGATGTAGCATCGAAAAGTGATATTGTTATCACAATGCTTCCAAATTCACCGGAAGTTAAAGAAGCCGTTTTAGGCAAAGACGGCGTACTTGACGGTGCAAAATCTGGAATGATTCTGATTGATATGAGCTCAATAGCTCCTTTAGCAAGTCAGGAAATTTCCAAAAAAGTCGCTGAAAAAGGTGTTATCATGCTTGATGCTCCAGTAAGCGGCGGCGAACCAAAAGCAATTGACGGCACACTGGCAATCATGGTCGGCGGCCCGGAAAAAACTTTTAATAAAGTTAAAGACATTCTCGCCAAAATGGGCGCAACAGTGACATTAGTCGGTGAAATCGGCAGCGGCAACACAACAAAATTAGCAAACCAGATAATCGTCGCATTGAACATCGCGGCTATGTCAGAAGCAATGGTTCTCGCTACAAAAGCCGGCGTTGATCCGGAAAAAGTATTCAACGCGATTAAAGGCGGATTAGCAGGAAGTACAGTATTGAATGCGAAAATGCCTCTTGCTCTGGCGGGCAACTTC
>CAZMPL010000223.1:0-6276 GCA_964567805.1 uncultured Pirellulales bacterium
TTTTCTGTGAATGCTTATAAGCTTAATAATCTCTTTTATTTTGGCAGGTCCATCTGTTCGATATTGTTTTTCAAATCTTCTCTTATCTGGTTAAGCTGTTCGAGCGGAATATTCATTTGTTCTCTTATTTCCGAAGGTATTTCTCCGGCTTGCTCGTCTGTATCAAATACGTAGGGCGTAATAAATACAATTAATTCATTATTAACCAGAGTTTTTTCGGTATGGCTGAAAAGGCCTCCAAGAATAGGAATGCTGCTGAGTCCAGGTACTCCTCGTTTGATAATTCCATCCTGCTGGAAGAGAATACCGCCGAGCATGAGTGTCTGGCCGTCTGATACTACCATCTTTGTTTTGGTTTCCATTTCAGTTCTGACCGGCTGACTGTTTTTCTCATCGGTTGTCAATTGCGATATGATGATATTGATATTCATATCAACTTCTTTATTCGGAGTAATACTTGGGCGGACAGCTACGTTCATGCCGACTCTCTGGAATTCGAAATTCTGTGTCGATGTCCCGGTGCCGGTTGTAGCCGCTGTATAAAATGCGACTCTATCACC
Source organism: uncultured Pirellulales bacterium (assembly GCA_964567805.1). Taxonomy (GTDB): domain Bacteria; phylum Planctomycetota; class Phycisphaerae; order Sedimentisphaerales; family Anaerobacaceae; genus JAFGPS01. Next base: position 561 of record CAZMPL010000223.1, read on the forward strand.
TTTGAAGAAACTTGCCTCTTCATTATTCTGTGTCCACATAGTTTGCTGGTTCAGAATTTTTGCGTTTACTTTCTTTTCCAGGAAATCGAGTAAGCCGTAAATGTTAGCGCTTAAAGTATTCGTAACTATTGTTCCCTGTGCACCGCTGGCTCCCCATATTGATGAGCCGTGTGTGTCAAGTTGCTGTAATGAATTTAATGCAATTAAGGAGTTTTCTTCAAGAGAACCAAAAGCACTCGGATTTGTCGCTAATTGTACACCGAGTGAACTCAGGTTTTTATGGTCAACTTCGACAATGACAGCTTTTATCATAACCTGTTTACTCGGCCTGTCGAGTGCATCAATCAGGGCAACGATATTTTTAACAAACTCAGGAGGAGAAAGAATAAGAATAGATTTAGTACGGGTTTCAGGCACAAACCTGATTTTACCGATAACATTGCTTATTGGTCTTTCATCATCAGTCAAATTACGCGAAACTGATGTGCCCCACCAGGGTGTGTATCCATCCTGTGACGTGTTGTTGTTGGATGAGTTATTATTAGACTCTGATCCATTGTCCATGGAATATTGGCTTAAGCCGTTATCGGAACGAAGAATTTCTACAGAAGCTCCCGGTTGACTGAAAGTAGCGTTAAGTATCTCGCAAAGTCTTTCAGGATTTGCGAATTTCAAATTTTTAACTGTCGGTACTTCCGCCATTTCTTCACTATCGATATCATGTACCAGTTTTTCTATAATATCGTATGCTTCCGGGATTTTACTTATCACTATAATCTTCTTTGTCCCGGGTATATATTCGAAAGTTAATTGTCCATAAAGCGGTCCGACGATTTTTTTCTTTGCTTCCGAGTCACCATAGATGTATCTCAAATATGACATATCGTCTTCGGCATCAGCACTAAATAAACTAGCAAGAAACTGAGCCATTTTAACCGGATCGACATTTTTGAGTTCGATGAATCTTGGCGCAAGTGAATCTGCATCGATAGGAATGTCCCATTCCTCTATCTGTTTTTCAACTTTTTTCATATTTTCAGGAGAAGCAATAACTGTAACTCGTCTGAGCGAAGTATCAGATATGACTCTTACGGAATCTTTTGTCATATTGGATGCACTGCTGCTTCCTGAGTCCGGATAGTAATAGTCATAAATTACATAGCGTGTAGTGTTGCTTCCACCGCTTCCGTAAGTTGAGCTGTAAAGCTCATCTATCCTTGATTTAATTAAGTCTGGATCGGCGTGTTTTAACTGAAAATATCTTGTCTCAAATATGCCCGGAGGGATATCAACTTCCATGATAAGCTTCTTTACCATCTCGCGCAGTTCCTGCTTGCCGAAAATCATAATCTGCCCGGCTTTTGCAAGCGGCTGGATGAGTAAGCTTTTTTGTATTTCCTGTCCCGGCATTTGAGTAAGCATAGAACTTAATCTCGATGACAATTCAGTGACATCGACATATTTAGGCGCAACAATATCATATTCTCTTTCGACGCTTTCTTTCTGATCGAGTTTAGTTATCCACTCTTCGATTTGCTGCATCGCTTCGGCAGGACCGCGTGCGATTATCTGCATACGTTCCCGATATGGAATAAGAACGACTGGGATTCTACTTCCTCCTATCATTGCGCTCGATGTGGCAGGTACGAAACTGCCGGACGAACTACTTCGTCCACTTGAACTGATGCGATAACTTGAACCGGATAGATTAATACTTATACTTCCAGAGCCGCCTCTTGTGCTGGAGCCGTCCTGGCTTAAAATCATTGTAATAAACTGTACCACTTCTGCCGGGTCGGCATATTTAAGATAGAATGTATTTGCTACCGCCTGCTCGGTACCGGGCACATCAAATGTCTGGATAATTTCTTCAGCGCGAATCAGGCTTTCAACTGTATCGACAATCAGGAGTTTTCTCGTGGTTTCTTCCGCACTAACATAAGCGCTGTTATTTAGAACAGGTCTTACTAATTGAATCATTAAAGTAGGACTGTAATTTTTCAGTTCAAAAAATCTTTGGGCGATGAGGTTTTTATTTTCAATGCTTGCAAGCGGAGTATCAGAATCGATTATAGTAGCCTGAGTATCAAGCTTTTTAATCCATTCACGAATCAATTCCATATCAGATTCTGTAGCTCTGGCAATAATCCAGCTGTTTCTCGGCTCAACGATAAATGTCGGTGGTGTTCTGCCGGTTCCAACTGTGACAGTAGTAGCAGAGCCGCCGCCGCTTTTATTACTTGCATTAGCAGGAGGTCTGTTCTCTGCTTCTCTTCTGTTTGGAGCAGGTGGAGGTGGTACAGGAGGGTTTTGGTCTGGTTTGTTCTCGCCGCCTCCGCCAGCACTCCCACTTCCGCTTTTCAAACTTTTCAGCGACGTTCCTGAAACGTTTCTGCTTGCTATAAGCTGCTGGAGAAGCTGGATTACTTCCGCAGGTTTTCTGTATCGTATTTCAAATATATCTTCTACCATTGGTTCCGCTGCGGATGTATCAAATTGCTGGATTATCAATTCCATTCGCATCAGGGTGCGGACAGTATCAATTACGCCAAGAATACGAGTATCATCGTCTGCACTGAGATTTCCATATTCACCGAGCATTGGTATAAGGATTTGTCCCATCTGTGATGGTTTGTAATTGTTAAGTTTAAAGAATTTCTGAACGATTTCCTCTTTATTTTGAATAGCGGCAAGTGGTGTGTTCGAGTCAATTATAGGTACCGTAGTAAGTTTCGCGGCTTCTGATATCTGTTTTATCGTTATTGTATCTTTGTCATATTGCTCAACGATATAACCCTGTATTTTCAAGGCGCTGTATATAAGTTGAAGAGCTTTGCTTCTCGGTAATTTGTCAGGGGCGTAAACAGTTATTTTGGCTTTCATAGCTTCATTGGAAGGGATAATATTCTTTCCGGTCCATTCCATTAATTTAGCCATGATATTTTTCATTTCCATATTATTGATATGGACGGCAACCAAAGGATCATTCGGATCACCTTTATCTTCAGCTTTTGCAGGCTCTTTCTGTTCATTCTCATTCGGCTCTCTTGAAGAAATATTTTCTTCAGGTGTATTCCTTTCGACAGGTACATTTGGAGAATCAGGTTCGGAAACTTCCTTTATTTCTTCTTTATTTTCCTGATTTGTCGGAGTGCTTTGCTCGGTAACAGTTTGCGATTCTCTGCTTCTCGATGTTTCTTTCGAAGGTTGTGACACAGGAGATAAAAACCGTACTTCAATAATAATAAGTAGTATTACTATTATGCTGACTATTATTGAAATTATTTTACTTGTTTTTTTCATATTATGTGCCTCGTTTAAAGTTAATTATATTATTGTTCACAATATTCATGAAAACCGCAGAGATAATTGATCATTTTAATTATGATTACACAGATTTATTCAATCATTTCTCTTTCAGTTTCTTTCCATTTGCATTCTCATCATTTTTTCTAACTGCTCTTTTTCTGCATCACTCATGTTTTGAAGCATCGAAGGATTAAAATTTTGAATATTCATTTGTTCCATTATTTTTTTCACTTGTTCAGGTATTTGTCTTTGTGAAGGTTGTTCAGTCATAACCATGCTCGGGCTGGAAACTTGTTCCTCGGGGGGTTGTTCTTTCTGAGGCGGCTCGATTGTAACTACTCTCGGACCGGCAGCTGGAATGTTTTCAGGTCTTGGCGGAGCATTTTCGCCCGGTTCTCCAGAAGGTCCATCGACACCGAGCGGACGCAAAACAGTTTTCTTTCCATCCCATTCTATCGTGACCTGTGTAGGTTCGATGGATAAAATTTTCGCGTCCTGAATCATGTCACCTTCCTTGTGCCATTCATTATTAATAAATGCTTCGTTATCCAGTATGCCTGTCACCTGGGTAACAGGATTGTTTTTAGGTGGTGGCGGCGCAAACAAATTACTCTTCTTTAAGTTATTCGCCATTTCTTTCGTTGTACTTAGATATTTATCAAGATCACTGGGTTTGTTGCAGTCATTAGTGAGAATTATCTGTGCCATCTCTTCGATATTGCCGGCTCTGGAAGATAATTTGTAGTACGAAAATATTTTCATACATATTATTACGGCTAAGAATACTGATATGCCGGATAATACAACCGAGATTAATTTTCCCTGTCCTTTTATATAAACAAGTTTCATAAATTACCTTTAATAATTTTTTTAGCTGGGGTTGATAAAGTCATCTCGAAATTAACTTCCTGTTTATTCTTTTCGTCTGTCTTTATCATTAGTTCCTCGATGCTAATGAGGTATGGATTTTCTTTAAGGTTTGCAAGCAGGTCGAATATTTGAGTAATATTGCATTTGCCGCTCGTTTTCAAAGCCAAAACTTCATAGCCTGTCAGCAGTTTGCTCTTGCAATCTATTTCCTCCCACGGCAGGCTTTTTATATTGGTCTTCTTGAATTGCTCATTAAGCGAGTCCTGGAATCGAAACTTTTGTTCGTCTCTTTCCATAGGCATTTCGAATACTGGAACGGTACTCTTGAGAGCTGCATATTCGGCTTTTGTCATATTAATAGTATCTAATGTGTCTAACTTGGTATTTGTCGTGTCATATGCTTCCTGTGCTTTTGTCCAGCGTTCGTTCACATCCCAGACAAATAAAAGAATCACTATCGCGGCGATTCCCGCCGCTCCCAGTTTTAATGCTCGCACATCTTTTTGATTTAATTTTTCTAACATACTATATTTCTCTATCTTAATCTTTGATTGATTGAAAAATCCTTATAATTAAAAGTAATTGTAAACGCAAATCCTTTGTCACCTGAGCCTCCCGGATTAGGCTGTGGCTGAGGTGGAGAATTTTTACCTTTGGATTTTTGTGGAGAGGTTCTGCTTCCATTAGAAGCACTACTGGATTTCGGTGCTAAATGAACATCAGTAAGGTCTTTGTTGCTCAATAAACATTTCTCGAAGTTTTCTAACTGCTCTTTTTGTTGTGCTTTGCCTGTTATTGTCACCTGGCTTCTTTTTTTGAAATGGAAACTATCAAGTTGTATTCCTCCCTGTCCGGGTGGAGTTGGTTTCGGATCGGGTTGCTTTATATTTGAAGATTTCGGATTATTCTGTGAATTTTTAATACCCTGACCACTTTGTGTAATTTGAGTTAAAAGCGCTAATAAATCAGCTCTTTGTTTTGTAACTTCTTTATATAGTTTCTGTTTTTCGACGAGATTTGCAATTTCTTTCTCAGTGCCTAAATTACTTAGTTTTTTGTCGATGGTTCTTGAGCCGCCGGCAATTTCCGCGTAAGAGACCATTACGAACATTAATAGTAATACCGCAGCGATTGCGCCTGTTATTTTCGGACTATAGTACCAGTGTTTTTTTTCTTCCTTTTCTAAATGTTCGAATAAATAAGTAAAAAGGTTGAGTTCGTTATTTTTGCCATCGAGTGCCATAAGCGCAAGACCTATCGCCGCGCGATATTCGAATATTTCGCATATGTCTAACTTGTTGTCCGAAGTCAGTTTTCGAAGAGAAGGTTTTGCTGTACTGGCATTTAGTCCTACTGATTGCAGAGATGCAGATAGATTTTCATATACTTCATTGCCATCCGAAAGGACAATTACCGGGATTCCAAACTCCTTCTCAAGACCGAATAAATCTATCACGCTTCTTATGTCACGAACCAGTCTTTCCTGATTTTCATTATCTTCCGGCGATTCATTTTGTTCGAGATCGATTGTCCCGAT
>CAZMPL010000224.1:0-5706 GCA_964567805.1 uncultured Pirellulales bacterium
CGGGTACGGACATTCTGCGAAAACCAGCATATTTTCATAATCTCTCAGCAAACTTTTCATATCATCAAGAAGAAAGTTTATTTCCGCAGCATCAAGAACAGGTTTTTCGGTTTCTGTTTTCAGGTCTGTCGCGGCTTCGAAAATATGTCGTGACAAAACTGAAATATCGCTTTTGGGGTCAGATACAGCTGCCCATAAAGATACTGAAAAAGTTAAAAATACCAGGAAGAAAAGAACCGATGCTATTTTGATTTTTTTACTGTTTTTCATATTCGTAACTCCTTTCTATGATTAAAAGGCAGACAAATCATGTCACAGTAACACAAATTTTCGAGTTCAAAAACTTTTTTTAATATCATTAAAACTTTCATATTTATTTTGTCTTGAAAGTAAATTTGTATGGTTCAGCAGAATTCCCGGATTTATCCTTAAAATTCGTATATTTACTGGTATTTATCCAGATGACATATTCCTTGCCGGGCAATAATTTCACAGGTAATATATTTCTGGTATTTCCATCTGTATAGTATGGAGAACCATTCATCTGAGGGAAAGAATCCTGATTTTCGGCGCACCAGGAGCAACCGTCTATCATTTCTTCATTAAAAGTTACTGATATTTCAGTCAAAGAAGAATCAACATCTATACTTCCATTTTGAGGATAAGTAGTTACAACTGTTGGCGGCACAGTATCCTTTTTGGCACATCCTGCAAAAATACTTAGAGTGACAAGTAAAATCGCTGCATTTTTCATATTTTGTTTCTCCTTTCGAATTAGTCATTAAACTTTCGTTCTCAATATTCAACTAAGTTTATATTAAAGTCTAACAATTTTCAACTCATATAAATTGCCTGAATATAAGGACGTATGAAAAACAATTTCGTTACAAAAAAATATGTGATATAAAAAGAAAATATTTTTTCCATGGTAATTTGCCATACTCGATTGAAACGAACTGAAAACTTCTCTTGCCGTATTTAAATTATAGTTTTATAATAAAAGCATAATATTATTAGCTTTATGAGAGGTAATAACGTGAAATACCGTAGAAGTATCAGGATTATCATGCTCTGCATGGCATTATGTCTTGCCATGCTTTTTCTTATAAATACAGCAACTATCTCAGCTCAAACATCGAGAAGGAACTCTGCTCCAAGGAAGATTCCGTCCCCTTCTTCTGAGATTAATTTATCGAACATACCTTTCAAAATTGTTTATGAGAGTTACCGAAAAACCGATGGCAAAGAGAACTGGGAAATAATCATGAATGACGCCAATGATTCCAACCAGGTCAATATTACCAAAACACCTGGCCTGGATGAAATGTATCCCCATGTCTCTCCCGACGGAACAAAAATATGCTTCGTAGCCGATGAAGGTACAACAAGAAGAAATAAAGTCCGAAGCGTTTATTATATGAATATCGATGGAACCAATCGGGTCGAAGTCGCTCGAAACGCAAGGCAGCCATGCTGGAGTCCTGATAGTAAAAAAATTGCCTTCTTAAGAGGCGAATATGAAAATTATAACCAAAGTGAATATGCTACAGCAGGTCTTGTTATTTACGATTTGGAAACACGAACATATCGACCTCATCCGAATCAGTTTCTTAATCATATTTACGCGATTTGCTGGTCCCCTGACGGTAACTGGTTTCTTGGCGTCGTTAAAGGTAACTCAGAATACAGCGACGCAATTCTTGCATTCGAAGCCAATGGACCTGAAGTTTTCAATCTCGGAGCATGGGGCGTAAAAGGCTGCAGGCCGGACTTCAGCAGAGACGGCAGATATATTACCTGGGGTGAGACAGACTGGGATTTATGCGTTGGCGATTTTACAATCGGACCACAAGGACCGATTGTAAGCAACATTCGCAAGATTGTAAATTGCAGTCAAACCTCTAAAGTATATCACGTCGATTTTTCGCCGGATAACAGGTTCATCATTTTTAGTTATGGTCCATCAAGAGGCGGCCAGCAGGTCGGAGGACTTGCTAAAGACTGGGATATTTGCATCTCGGACTTGTCTGGAAAATGGTACAAAATCACAAAAGACGGTCTCCATAACAAAGAACCCGACTGGGTACCTGTTTTGCCGCAATCTGATAAGCTCAAATCCGAAATTAAAGGAGAAAATAAAAACAAACCTTAAATGCTTATAACCCAGTGTATAGCGGTTAAATATCTTTACGCAAATGCTTCACGTTATGCATTTTTACTTACGTTATAATCCTTGACTTTCCGGACATTTTAATCCAAAATATAGTTATTAGTTCTTAGCAATAATAAAGTTATGTTACATAGGGTGGTAGAAAGAAATTTATGAAAAATATTATTCTTTATGTTACAGCGTTGTTAAGCATATTTTTGGCACATAATGTAATCGCGGACCAACTAATGCCTCCAGATGCGAATCTCCCTCTCTGGCCTTCCGATTCCAATGCTATTAATCTCAGTGAAATACCTTTCAAAATTATCAATGAAAGTTATGTTCTCTCACAAAACAGGTACAACTGGGAGCTTTTCACTATGAATGCAGACGGCTCCAATAAAGTGAACCTGACCAATAACCCCAATTTAGATGAACTATATCCCCACGTCTCACCCGATGGTACAAAGATTTGCTTTGTAGTCGATAGGGGTTCCAACAGAAGAAATAAAGTCAGAAGCGTTTTTTATATGAATATTGATGGAACCGGCAGAGTCAAAGTCGCAACTAATGCCCGCCAGCCATGCTGGAGTCCCGATAGCAAATCAATCGCGTATCTCAAAGGTGAATATGACACTTACAGTACAAGAGAATACGCAACTTCGGAGCTATTCATTTATAACATAGAGACAAAAGAGAACAAACCTCATCCGAATAAAAACCTGCATCATATTTACGCGATATGCTGGGCTCCAAACGGTAAATGGTTTCTTGGCGTGACACAGGGACATATGGACTACAGTGATACAATTCTCGTATTTGACGCAAATGGTACAAATGTTTATGACCTTGAGAAATACGGAGTTTTCGGGTGCAGACCTGATTTGCGTTTTGACGGCAAAAAAATGACATGGGGCGCAACAGACTGGGATTTGTGTATCGCAGATATTGACCTCGAATCAGATATACCTACAGTCCAAAACGTTCAAAAAATTGTCAAGTGCCCTCATGAGTTCAAAATCTACCATGTGGACTGGTCACCGGACGGAAAATACATAGCCTTCAGTTATGGTGCAGCGGCAGGCGGCCAGCAAGTCGGCGGTTTCGCATATGGATGGAATATTTGTATTACAGATTTGTCCGGCAAATGGGTACAGGTGACAAAAGATGGGAATCACAATAAAGAGCCGGACTGGCTTCCGATTCCGACAAAAACAGATACAGCAAAAGTACCGAATAACGATATCGCACAGCTTATAAATTAGGGGACAGATGGCTAAACGATTTAATTACAAAACTGAAATCTTTTTTATTTTAATAATTATATTAATTGTTTTTTCCGGCTGCCGCAAAGTTAATGAACCTGCAAAGACTCCTGAAGTTATTACAACAAAATCAGGTGTCAAAATGGTTGTCGTCCCAGCCGGATGGTTTCAGATGGGAAGCAAAAAAGGCCAGTCTGATGAATCCCCTGTACATAAAGTCTGGATTAGTTCTTTTATGATGGATAAATACGAAGTCCCTCAGAAAGAATTTCGCAAACATGAGATTTCTGATCCATCTCATTTCAAAGACCCGAATGCTCCGTTGAATCAAATGAACTGGTCGGACGCCGCGATGTATTGCAATGACAGGTCATACGCCGAAGGACTTGAAGAATGTTACGATGAGACAACATGGGATTGCAATTTTCTCGCAAACGGCTACAGGCTCCCTACCGAAGCGGAATGGGAATATGCATGTCGAGCAGGTACACAAACCGAATACAGTTTCGGGAATAACAAAAGTCAGCTTGATTCTTACGCATGGTATGAGGGAAACTCCTCACAAAAAGCACACATTGTCGGGCAGAAGAAACCTAATACGTGGGGACTTTATGACATGCACGGTAATATCTCGGAATGGTGCAATGACTGGTATTCAAAAGATTATTACAAAAACAGTCCCGAGCGTAATCCCAAAGGACCTGCAAAAGGGAAAGAAAGAGTAATAAGAAGCGGCTCATGGAGTTCCCCCGCTCAAAGCCTGCGTTCTTCTTATCGAGCAAGTGATCCGTCCCTTAATGATACATGTTTAGCAAGTGATACCATAGGTTTTCGTTGTGTGAGAAATGTTCCAATTGTAAATGAATCTGAAGCAAAGGAACAAAATATGGCAAGTACAAACGAACCAAATGAACAAGCCGGAACCGGATTTTTTTTTGATGACATTTTCCTCGAACACAAAACAACTTCCGACCATCCGGAAAAACCTGAAAGACTCATCGCAATAATAGATAACCTGAAAGAAAAGAATCTATATTCACAACTCATGCGTGGACATGTCACTCAGGTTGATATGAATTATTTACTGAAAGTTCATACAAAAGAATATATAGAACATGTAAAACAAGTATGCTTGGACAATGAAGGTTATCTTGATTCTTCGGACACACCTGTATCTGAAAAATCTTACGAAACGGCTCTCATGGCTGCCGGGGCGGTGACTTCCGCTATCGACGCTGTAATGGAAGGAAAAATACAAAATGCTTTTTGTGCCGTGCGTCCGCCGGGTCACCATGCGGAAAAAGACAGGGCAATGGGATTTTGCATATTCAATAATATCGCAATCGGTGCGAGATATATTCAGGGCAAATACAACCTCCGAAAAATACTCATAGTTGACTGGGACGTTCATCACGGCAATGGAACACAACATGCTTTTTATGATGATCCTGATATTTTATATTTCAGTGTCCATCAATCTCCTTTTTATCCATATACAGGTGACAAATCCGAAAAAGGAGTTGGCAAAGGCCTGAATTTCACGATGAATTTTCCCTTATCAGCAGGTTCGAAGGATGAGGATTATTTCGAGGTTTTCGAGAATGAGCTCAAACCGGCAGCTTTATCTTTCAAGCCGGACTTCGTACTTATTTCCGCGGGATTCGATTCGCACAAAGATGACCTGCTCGGAGGAATGAAGGTAACTGAAAACGGATTTGCTCAAATGACACGAATCGTTAAGGATATCGCCCAAAAATGCTGTAATTCAAGAATTGTTTCTGTTCTCGAAGGAGGTTATAGCTTACAGGCACTTGCAGATTCCGTTGAAACACATATTCGAGTATTAATGGAATAGAAGGTCACTAAATGTTATTTCAAACATGGGCATTTCTACTCTTCTTTATTGTTGTGTACATGGTTTACCTGCTTCTAAAAAGAACCAGGGCCGGCGTACTATGGCTTTTGATTTCCTCATATTTTTTCTACGGCTGGCTTAATCCGCTCTATGTAATCCTGATTTTATACGCAACTGCATTCGATTTTATTATATCCGGCCAAATGGAAAAGAGCCCCAGGCGAAAATTATGGCTCACCGTAAGTATAGTAAATAGTCTTGCGGTACTGAGTTTTTTCAAATACTTCGATTTTATTACCAACAACCTTAATGCTCTCTTTTCTTATATAAACTTACCTTACCAGATTATATCCCCCGGGCTTCTTCTTCCTTTCGGATTATCGTTTTATCTGTTCCAGTCAATCGGTTATATGATTGATTGTTATAGAGGTGACATA
>CAZMPL010000224.1:5721-6232 GCA_964567805.1 uncultured Pirellulales bacterium
GTTTTTGTTTCTTTCTTTCCAAAATTACTGATGGGACCGATAGAAAGAGCATCTAATTTTCTGCCTCAGTTGCGCAGCTTACCAACGATTACACGTCACGATATAAGCGACGGCCTTTCGCTTTTCGTAGTTGGATTATTCAAAAAAATAGCCGTAGCCGATTATCTTGCTTTATATGTAGATAAAGTTTACAGCAATCCAGACCAATTCCAGTCCCCCGCTTTGCTGCTGGCTACTTTTCTTTTTGCATGGCAGATTTATTTCGACTTTAGCGGCTATACCGACATGGCACGAGGCATTGCGAGAATGTATGGTTTCCGGTTAATGTTTAACTTTAACAATCCTTATCTTGCTACAAGTCTCGGTGATTTCTGGAACAGGTGGCACATCAGTCTTTCGTCTTGGTTCAAAGATTACCTTTATATTCCACTCGGAGGAAATCGTAAAGGTAACTTCAATACATACAGAAACATTTTTATAACAATGGTTATTTCAGGCTTATGGCACGGAG
>CAZMPL010000225.1:0-6228 GCA_964567805.1 uncultured Pirellulales bacterium
ATTGATCCGGCGATTGCTCATATGGTCGCGGTCGGAGAAAAAAGCGGCGAACTTGAAAAAATGCTAAAAAATATCAGTGATAATCTCGAAGCATCGACAGACGTTGTTATCGAAAGATTAAGCGCAGCCATTGAGCCGGTTATTATTGTAGTAATGGCGGGTATTGTAGGTGTAATTGCTTATGCTACGATAGCGCCTATTCTTGAAATTACATCAGGACAATTTTAATTTTTCCTATGGAGTGAAACATGACTAAAACAGAAAGAAACAGAAAACAAAGATATGGCTTTACAATGATTGAAATTATGGCCGTTCTTATTATCCTTGGTCTTTTGGCTACATTAGTAGGAACTAACGTGCTGAAGAATATTGAAAAAGGAAAGGATATAATTACGAGAACAAACTTGAAGCAATATCATACAGCCGTTAAATCATTCAGAATGGAATGCGACAGATTACCAACACAGGAAGAAGGATTAATGGCCCTTATCGAAGCGCCGAGTGACGTTGAGGATTTTCCGGATGGCGGATTTGTAGATGGCACTAAGATCGAAAAAGACGGCTGGAAACACGATTTTATTTACGAACTCGTCCCAGGTTCTGCTTCAGGATTCTTAATCAGAAGCTGCGGACCGGACGGCGCACAGGATACCGAAGATGATATTGTAAGTACAGACCTAAATTAAACGAGTATTGTATTATGGAGATAAGCAGTAAAACTGCGCATACTTGCGGCATCGGATATAAAGGTAAAAAAGCCTTTTCCATGGCTGAGATGCTCGTAGTGATTATAATACTATCACTGCTGCTTCTTTTGGCGCAGGTAAATGTTTTCGCGATGCTCCGGAAAAATACATTCAGGTCGCAGGTTGAGCTTCTTATCTCGACAATACAATCGGCAATAACCGCCGCGTCACAAAGCGAAAAAAGATATGAATTTATTGTCGATTTGACAGAACAGACATTTTTGCTCCGTGAAATTACAACACCTGATTTGTCGGAGGTTCTGGAAGAAGAAATTATTATAAGTCAAAAATTAAGTGATAAATGCAGAATAGTCTTCGTCGAATTTGACGACGGCGATTCTACTTTTGACGGCAAGGCGAAGTTCAGAGCAGGACATGCCGGCTGGGCTTATGGCGGCAAAATTGTCCTGCAGGACGAACTCGACCAGAAGTATTCCATCGTTCTAAATCGGATGGATAGATTAGTTATATTCAGAAAAGGCGATTATCCGCTTCTTAAACCTGTACCGAAAGATGATCTTAGCACATAAACAAAACGGAAAAAGGAACTCTGGTTTCACGCTTATAGAAGCAGTAGCCTCTACTGCTGTTCTTACGTTTATAATCTCGAGTGCGTGGATTGTTATCGACAGATGTGTAACATCAGCAACGAATTCAATGTTGAAAATGCAGGCTTTTGAAGTCGCAAGAGAAAACCTGGAAACAATTTTGATACAGGAAGCCGTCAAAGAAAAAGCCGATTACGGCATAAGCAAAAGATATCCTGAAATTGAATGGGAAACTATAGTTGAGTTTTTTTATGAGCCGATCAATTCGCAAATGTGGCTCAGAGCTATCTGCTCTGCTTTTTATAACGATAGTGAAGGCCTGCAGCAATCCGTAAGATTGGAGCACTGGCTTACAGGATTGAATAAAGATCAGCTGCTTCAGATATTAATGCGTCAGGAAGACGGAGGTGAAGATTTGTCTTCGCAGCTTATTCGAACGATTGAAGACGCCGCTGCATATGCCGGTGTCCCTGCAGAAGCTATCGAGGAATGGCTTAATAAAGGAATGAAAACTACAGAAAATGATTATTTTGTAAAAACAAATCTTGACCTGTTTAAGGCAAATGATGGTAATCCTTCGAAAGAAGACATAGAGAATTTGCAAATTACATCTTCGGACGACCTTAACCGTGTGAAGATGAAACAGAACGCGTCAAGTATGAAAGACGAAATCGATCCCAAAACCGGCTTAACATACGGCCAGTTGGAACAGATGGAAATTCAGGATATCTGGGATTTATTGAAAAGTTCGCGAGAAAGCGATTCGAGCGAAAAATAAAAGAAGAAATTAATGAAAGAGTCTCGAAACATTTTGGTAAGAAGAAAAGGATTTTCACTTTTGGAAGTCCTTGCGGCCATGGTGATAGGGACTATGGTTTTGATAGCGGTTTTTAATGTGTATGACCGTGCTGAAAATACCGCTGCGGGAGTTATCCGCCGTCTGAATGAATCCAGAAGGCCTTATGAAGTTTTGCAGCTTATCGCTGAAGACCTCGATAAGATGATAACGACAGACTCAGATACTAATGTTATCATAGTGGATAGATTGATAAGCAATTATGAAGCCGCACTTCTGGTAATTGCTGTAAAATATAAAGACCCGACCAATAAAGACCAGAGATATTATGAAATTTATTGGCAGAGCAATATAGATCCTGAAGGTGATCCGAATAATCTGGTATTATATCGTTGTTATGATGGAATCACGCCTGAAGATAAACTGCTCGATAAGGATAAAGAAAAAACCGAACAAAATGTATATGTACCAATTTGCAGCGGAGTGACTTATTTCAGAATAGAGATATATACCGAAAAGGCGAGACCGGAAGACGCATGGGTAGCCGGGATGCCTTTGGGTGTCACTCTGACAATTTCCTTTGCAAAACCATTTAAAAATGACAAAGGGGAATATGATGTGCCTGAAAATGAAAAATATTCCCGAACAATTGCTTTCGACAAAAGCAGGAAAATTAAATTCGATATTTCCGAAGAAGAGTCGTCTGAAGATGAAACTGCGAAAACAATGGTGGAAATTCAGGATAAAACGGACACTTCTGCAACCAAAACAAATATACCGAGAAAATGAAATATAATAATAACAACCTGAATATTAATAAGACACGATCCGGTATCGTATTGCTGGTGACATTGGTAATACTCGCAGTTGTCGCTATGCTTGGTTATACACTTACAAGCCGGGTAATGGAGGAGCGTCTTCGCAATCAATATCTCATTGATTATAGCCAGGCCCGTTATGGATGCGATTCAGCTTTGAAATACGCAATAGCTACGATGGAAGATATCGATCCTGAATGTATAAGCCGTATTGACGAACCTGATTTTTCTGATATCTTCGCAATGGATTCGGAACAATATAAGGAATTTATCGATAGATGGCGGAAGAGTGCTAAGCAGGGTGACTCGAATGTCAGTTATTTTTCGACCAGGGATTTGTTTAAAAAAGACGCAAACGATCCTAATACAGAAGACCTGGAAAATATAGTCGTACCGGGGCCATATGGTCCGACATGGCCTTTAATCGCCGAGCCGGTCGAAATCGAAATAGGTACCGCAAAAGTACGAATCGAGATTGAAGATGAGAACGCGAAATACCCGCTCGGCTGGGCGTTAGTCGAAGATAAGAATATTCAATGGGAACTCGATAATGGATTTCAAACTTTCTGCGAAATGTCGGGAATGGAATATGAGAATATCGAGGCTCTCAAATCAGAACTTGCTGAAATCAAAACAATAAAACCTTTTAGAATTGATTTTGCACCTGTAGTGACAACGACAAGAGAAACTGTAAAAGCAACAAGCGGTTCGAGTAAAACAAAAACACCCGCGACACAGGTTAAAAGGACTGTATTAACTGTCGCTACTCAAATGTCCAATCAGACAACAAGTTTTATGAGATTTTATAACAGTTCGATGCTGGATAGAGAAGCTCTTGCAAGACCGACAATAATTGACGGTGACAGGAAAGAATCACCTTTGAAGTATATCAGTACGTGGGGAACACGCTTAATAAATATTAATTCCGCGCCAAGACATGTGCTTGAAGCCGCGTTTATTTTTAATGGTAACCAGGTAAAAATTGCCGACCAGATAATACAATTGCGTCAAATCCAGCCTTTCGAAGACATAGAAGATTTGCAAAAAAGAGTAGTCGGGTACACTGATGAGTTAGAAAAATCTAAAACTTATATCACAACTAAAAGCGAAATATTTACGATAAGAATAACATCGACAAGCGGCACGGCAAAAGCGTCCGCATTGATAGCTGTTAAAAAAGATGTCAATACAGTTAAAAGAATTGCTACAATAAACGGTTAGATACCGGTTTAGGAGCCTTGATAAATGGAATCAATTAATTTACTCGGAATTTATTTCAAAAGAGAAACAGCGACTGTCGTATGTTTTAATTCCAGGAGTAAGGGCGATAATATATCTGATAGCTTTACTGTTAAAGTCACGGATCCCGAACAGCCTAAAATACCGGCTTTGGCAAACCTGATTTCTGAGGGTTGTTCCGAACGAAAAATACAATTTTCAGAAGTTGCGGTCGCGATAGACTGTTCACTTTTCATGCAGCATAGTCTGCATAGTGACTTTACAGACCCGAAACAGGTTGCCTCGACAGTAAGATTCGATACAGAAGAAGCTTTGGCGACAGATATTTCCGAAGTAGCTTTAACGTTCGAGATAAACTCGAAAAGCGAAAAAGGCTCGAATTTGACTGTATTTACAGCTCAGAAAAAAATATTATCGGAAATTCTTCTTTCATTACAACAATATGGTTTTGATCCGATAACAATGAAACCGGACGTAAATTGTCTGTCAAAAATAATTTTTCAAAAAATTCCCGCAGGGGAAACCACCGAAGGTTTGATGTTTGCGCTGCTCTCAGAAAACAACGGCTATCTGATTATACCGAAAGCTTCTGATGGTACCGGAAAGTACAATTCTTACAGTGCACGAACTTTTCTTGTCGGTCCGAGACAAAACAGAACGGACCTTCTCGCAAGAGAAATTCTGATGACGACAGCTTTGTTCAACGGCCAGGAGAAAATAAATTCTCTGAAAATATTCGATTCGGCCGGAGTAGTGGATTTTCCTTCGATTACCGGGAAAACCGGCATACTTGCGAGAAATATAGAGTTTTTCGGCGAGCCGGACACTTCTGTTGACGAAAGTGACAACAAGGTAAATCGTATAGATTTCACGATAGCCTGCGGCGCCGCGATGTCACTGAATGAAAAAGAGCAGACCGTAAACTTCAGGGAAGATTTCAGTCCGTTCCAGGGCAAAAAAATCAAAACGCAGAAGGCTCTGAAATTCGCGATGGCTTCGCTTACTATATTGCTGATTGCGATTGGTTTGTATTTTCATATGAACTATTATAGTGTCACCAGGGACATTAAAAAGGCACGGGCAAAGTTCAGTAAGAATTATGAAATTGTTATGGGGAAAAAACCGTTAGATACGGCTTCGGGTAAAACAATACTCAAAAACCTCGGTTATGAACTTGATAAAGTCGAAAAAGAAAACGCCGGAATTATAACAACCGGGGCTTCGGTATCTTCCAAGCTGACTCTTGTGCTCAAGGCGTTCAACGAATGCGCAAAGAAAGCGAATTTGAAAATCAAATCTATAGATATAACTGAAAAAAATATTACTATTTCCGGAGACGTATCAGGCAAAGCGATTACGCTTATTGATGTACTGGAAAAAACAGGCTTGAATATTAAAAGTTCCAATATTCAACATGAAGACAGGTCGAATCGTGACGTCTTTACTTTGACACTGGAACCGACGAACTAAATTTTAAGATGGTGAATTGAAATGAAAGATATGCAGAAATATTCGGTTTTTATTTATATTATGATACCAGTTCTTGCGGCTGTATGGCCGGGATTGATGCGTGCCATGTACCTGCCGAATGCGCAGAAAACACTCAAAGAAGATATATCAGCCTACGCTGACGCAAACAGCATAATGCTTGATATTTTATCATTGTCACCCGAGCGGATAGAACAAGGGGACCCGAATGAAGAAAAAGTCCAGTTTTCATATAATCATGTTGTCGATGAAATAACGTCTCTTTGTGGTATTGATCAGGGCCAATTCAAATTGAATACCGGGTCAATCGTCGAATCAAAAGCAAGTAAAAGCCAGTCGGCTTCGGTAAGATTAAGCGGTGTAGGTATAACTAATATCGCGAAATTTTTGTCAATGATACAATCCAGCTGGCCGAAACTTGTATGCAATTCGATACAGATTGACAAGAAAGAGAATGTCCCGGACGAATGGGATGCCCTCATAGACTTTAGGTATTTTTTCACAGCAGCAGATTAAGAAAAAGGTAACCATTCACGGCAAATACGACTTTGTCATTCCCGCCCCCAAGGGATAAACTCCGGCGGGAATCCATA
>CAZMPL010000226.1:0-6185 GCA_964567805.1 uncultured Pirellulales bacterium
GTTATGATTTACAATGTGCATATGGAAGTTTGGATTTTTCAATTCTCACCGGCGATGCCGAGTTATGGCATATGGAGTTAAAACCCGCAGACAGCAATGAATCATTTGTATATATAGAATACTGCAAAGCCGATATATCAGTTACAACATTACTGTCTCACCAGCTTGTGATACCACGCATTGAAATTGATGGAATGGATGTGAATATAACCAGGGATTCAAACGGACAATTTCCTCAATTAGAGCGTTTTGTAAACCCTTCCAATGTAAAAGAAAAAGAAATTGCTGCTTCTGTTGCTGAACCGAAGGATGTAAATGCGATTGCGAAAGAGATTGACCTGACACCTCCAGTAAAGCTTGATGCAATGCGTTTGCAGCATGTTCATATAAATTTTCGCGATGAAAGCATCTCACCGGTTCTTGAAAGTCGTCTGGATATGAATGTCCGTTTGTCGGATTTGGGTTCTGATAAAAGAAGAACAAGATTTCAGCTTATTCTTTCTTCACGACCGATATTGGATCAGCTTGTTATAGAAGGAACAGGTTCCTGTAAAGGAATGGACCTGCTGGCAGAGGTAAATTTATTTATAGAAGGTCTGCATCCGAACCTTATAAATGATTATATGGCCGGACTTGGAATTTCGCCATATGCCGAAAGCATCGCTCTCAGTTGTAATGGTACGATTCATACGCGAGGGATAAGCGAAATTCAAAAATCGCAGGAACAAATATTGTCTCAACAAAACAAAGTCACGCCAATTCCAAGAGTGCTGAATATTCAGTCGGATTTGAGTAACATGGTAATGACCGCAGACGGAGAGGAAAATCTCTATTTAAAACGTATCGTCATTGACGCAAATATGGCAAACGCAAACAGCATTCATATTTCAAAAATCGAGATGACTGAGGGACGTGCTCAGATATGGAAGGAAGCTGATAATGCTTTTTCTGCAGATGGCCTTAAATTTAGCGGCAAATCACGACAAAGTGCGGCCGCTCCCGCGGATTCCAATAGTTCAATAGCAGAAAAAGAAAAAGTCATATCTTCTCAAAAACCGGCACAACCATTTGAGTTCGTTGTAGATAATGTTTTACTCGGAAATTTACAACTTATTATTCATGATGAATCAGTTTCACCTAAAACGGATTTGACTTTTCAACTTAAAAATCTCGATATTAAGCGAGTAGGTTCGCAAAATGTTTCAAACGCAACACAATTAGGCATACAGGCGGAACTGGGTATTCCAGGAGTAATAAACGCTTTGAAGCTGGAAGGAACCGCCGAACCATTTTCATCTCGAAAAAAGGCCGCGATAAAAATTCTCGCAGAAGGAATCCGCCCGGATGCCGTCGCTGTCTATCTCGAAAAAACTGGTATTGAGTCACTCTATAAAAACGGCACATTTACCTGCGATGTTAATGCTGTATTTCAATCTCTTGATGATGGAAGTATGACTGGGGAAGCTTCAATCGCAAATA
Organism: uncultured Pirellulales bacterium; assembly: GCA_964567805.1. GTDB lineage: Bacteria > Planctomycetota > Phycisphaerae > Sedimentisphaerales > Anaerobacaceae > JAFGPS01. The sequence goes on from CAZMPL010000226.1 coordinate 1,480, forward strand.
TTAATCTGCAGGACACTAATCAGCTTTTTGGTCTTAAAGCCATTGATATCCGGGGAATATCTTTCGATCCTAATACAAAGAAAATTAGAATTGAAAATGTGGATATCTCAGGCCAGCAGCTTGCAATCGAACGAAATGAAGATGGATTTTTTGATATCTTTGGGTTCAGGCTGAAAGGTGCGCAAAATAAATCAGCAAAAGAACAAACAATTGCAAATGCATCGGCTTCTTCCATGCCGCTATCAGATACAAAAGTGAATAACCCTGCTGATTCATTACCGCTCATTGAAATCGGACGTTTCTCATGGCATGATAATAAAGTTACATTCACAGATAAAGCTGTGTCACCCGCCGAATCTTTTGATATAACTGATTTCGGTTTTGAATTAGAATATTTTGCACTGGATTTTGGCCGTGATGCACTTTCTCCGGCCAAACTGCGGGCATGGCTTCAATCACCGGATCTTGCTGAACAAGTTGAGCTAAACGGTTCATTATCAGCCAAAAAGTCGGGAATGTCACTTGGTTTGGAATTAACTGGAAAAGGTCTGTCCACAAAGAAAATCTCCCCATACCTGCGTGATTTTGGGATTGAAGCTGCAATTAATAATGGCGACTTTATGGCAGGTCTGACCAGCGAACTTGATTGGTCAGGAGGCGACCTAACTTGTTCTGTAAATATCCACGATACGGCACTGAGAGACAATGATGTAAATTTTGCTGTACTGAAAAGCATGGATATTGAAAAATTTCAAATTAAGGATGGTAATATCAGCATCGAGAAAGTCGCGATTGACCAGCCATATTTAGCTGTTGGCCGCGAACAAACCGGTAATCTCAACATCGCTGGAATCAGAATTCTTCCCGTACAAGCATCAGATACGCAAACAGAACCTGCATCCGATACGAAAAAAACGACACAAACAACATCAGGTGCGGGAATTAAAATAAATGATTTTGGTATCAATAACAGCCGAGTACTTTGGACTGACAATTTTGTAGAACCTGCAGTATCACAAACGCTGGTAACAAATGTAAATCTCAATAATTTTACTTTTGGAGCGGAATCGCAACCTTCTACAATAAAAATTGACGCCACGATTCCGGGTGTGATAGGCAAAGCTGAACTTACAGGTGACGTGCAATTAAAAACTTCAGAACAGACAGCAAATTTGGCAATTGATGTCACCGGAATGCGAACAGAAAATTTAGTTCCTTACTTTACTGGAGGCTTAAAACCAGCACTTAAAGACGCCGCGGTGAAATTTCAATTAAACGCAGGTATCGGAAAACATGAGCTTGGCGGAAATCAGATAAACCTTGAAATAAGCGAACTCGATTACAGCAATAATTCCACACAGGAACCTTTGCTAAAGTTTAACACTGCCAAAGCTGTAATTGATAGAATTGACCCTAATGCAGGTATAGCCGTAATAAAAGAAGTTTCAATCAGTGGGCTGGAAACATTGGGGGAACAAAAAGCTGACGGTGCTTTCAGCATATTGGGGCTTGATTTTAAATCCGGAGATTCCGTGTCGTCCGGTACAGAAAAAATTACAAATGACACAGCGGAAGTAAATACTCCAGGACAAGTACAAAGTACAATAAAAGGCAGCACAGGTAAATCGAGCAAGCCTCTTCAGCTTACACTTGAAACCCTTGATTTGCAGCTTAATAAATTCACGCTGAACAACCAAATTGAACCTGATTCAGAGCCACTCATCGTATCAGATTTTAAAGTGCGTAATAATCAACCAATAAAAATGTTCGAGGATGAATCTGATCCTAATTCAGTCGTGAGTATAGACATAACAGGGAAGGTTCAGCCGCTCATGGAGTCATTGGCTTTTAGAACAGAGCTATCTCTTTTTACAGCCAAGCCGCGATTTATCGCTAATCTGGATTTAAAAGAAATCAATATTTCACGATTAACAAGCATAATTCCTGATTTGGAAAAAATGATTGACTCAAACAGTCTCAGCAGCAGTCAGTTCTCCGGCAGCGCTGATGTAACACTGGATATTGGCCGTGAAAATGTTTTAGGATTTGATTTCAACAAGCCATTCGGTCTTGATTTAATTCTGAAAAATATAAAATATGCTGACAGCGAGAAGGACGTAACATTGGCTGGTTTCGATGAGTTCAGCATTAACATTCCCAGACTGGATTTAGCAAACAAGAACATCTACGTTAAAGAGGTCGGTTTAGTAAATCCAAAGGGAACAATTACGATGGAAAATGATGGATTGCATGTTCTCGGATTGACGTTAAAAACTTCCAAAGAAGAAATTAATGATGTTAATAATGTTGAAGTTGCTAATGTGGAAAAAAATAAAACAGAGATTAACAATGAAGAAATACAGGATGTTAATATACAAAAGCCTGAGATTCGAGTTGATCAAATTCTTGTTAATGGCATTGATTTTGTATTTGCAGATAAAACAAGCGAGCCAGCCATGTACATTCCCTTAAAAGGTTTGGATTTCGAACTTCGCGGTTTTACGACAGCAGAAAAAGCCGGGCCAATCCGATTTAACGCCATGTTAACCTCTGGTGAAGTCTCCTTGCCTAAGAAAGGAAAAACAAAACCAGCAATTGATTCAAATAATCTCACTGTATCACAACTGGATCAGAAATCTGAAGGTCTTAATATGGAACAACGTGTCCTGTTTCAGGAGCTTTCAGCAACAGGCAATCTGTTTCTATATCCCAAACCTGAGGGCTGGGTAAAAGTTGGTCTTAGCGGCATGGAACTGGTTAACTTCAGTGGAACTGCCGGTAAAGTAGGAATGACATTGAATGATGGCGTGTTAGACACAAGTGTAGATTTGCGATTCAGGAAAGAAGGCACTTTATCAACAAAAACTCAAATTGTTTTTACTGACCTTTCTCTTACAGAGCCTCCGGATGGTTTCATCCAGAAGCTTTTGGCTCTTCCGGTGTCACTCGATACAGTGCTTTTTATTCTCCAGGATTCAGGCGGTGCAATAAAATTACCTGTTTCTTTCAAAATCGGCGAAAAAGGCATTTCCGGCGGGCAGATTGCCAGTGCTGCAATTGGCGCAACAACCGCATTGATTGCAAATGCAGTAGCGAACTCACCTTTCCGTATTGCAGGAACAGTTACAAATGTTTTGGGAATGGAAGAAAAAGAAGAAGACAAACTGGAAACTTATGTTCTGCAATACACGCCAGGCGTAACAACACTGGCAAGTGAGCAACTGCAGAAAATGGAAGAATTAATAACAAAGCTCAAAAAAGATAAGAAACTTACCGCCACAGTCCGACATGAATTGGGAGGAGGCGATATTGAATACGCAAACACTCTGATGAATCCTTCTAACAAAAGTACAATTGAACTGGTTTCCAAATTGAAGCAGGAAAAAGCTGACTTATATCTGGAAAGAGACCGGCTTGCCTCTGAAACAAAGGCAGCATATGCTGCGGGTATTTCTAACTGGACTTCCGAGAAAATTCAGCTTTTACAGGAAACAGAAAGAAGAATCGGGCTGACTGAAAGAGCAATTGACGATTTGCTCGAAAGAATGAGACCAGGCTCGGAACATGCGGCGGGACGAAGGACCCGAGATGCAAGTCTTGTAATAGGTAAAGCCCGTTTAGAGGAAATCGCTGAAATTCTCTTGAACATGGATATTCCGGAAAAACAGGAACGTATTAGATTTATAACTCCTCGTTACAATGATACTCAAGGTGAAAGTGGGGGGAGTATAAACATTATATTGCGTATGAGTAATTTGCCGTAATCTTACGGGGAAATGTGTTCTATAATGTATTTATCCGAGTTTTCAAGAGGGGGATAGAGCCGCAATGTGCAAATATATCTAATGAAAAGTGTAGAAAATCATTGCGGAAAGATTGATTTTCATTCTCTACGACATACGTTCGGAACAATGGCTGCGTAATATAGATACTTTACAAGAAGTGGATGCAATACGCCCGAGAGGATTCGGACCTCTGACCTACGGATTAGAAATCCATAATTCGTGTTGTAAGTGGTTGTTAATATAGTGTTTATAAGCTATTTTAAAGGCATAAATGAGGGATACAAGTGAATGACAAGTGGGTTCACAAGTCAATTACAAGTCAGTATCCACTGCCGATTGACGAACTTTTTGACGAATACTTTAACCGAAAATATGATTTAGATGAAGCAACAGAAAAAATTATAGATAACCAGTTATGAGCAACGGTTTTTCCGTCTTGTCTTCGCGTTTGTAAGTATTTGTTAATAAATGATTAATGATTTCAATAATGAACTTATGAAGCTGACCGATAAGTAACTGAAACCTAACCGAGAGCCAAATAAGAGGGTCTTGGGGCAAATTTTGGTGCAATGCACGGCTCATGTAATCTATTATGCTTGCAAATAATAATCACATTCAATCTAATGCAGAACAGTTTAAAGGACATAATTTGACAATCCGTTCATACACTGAATCAACGGCCTGCTGACGACCCTGTGGATTAAACGTGTATTTTCGCAGATTTCTTCAAGGCTTTGAAGAGTCTTTTCATATTTGTGGGAATCTTCTGTTGATGTCATTTTAGAATGATGACGGCAGGATAGTATTTAAGGTTTTCTGTGGTGAAATATATCAGGTTTAAAAATATATGTTGTAAAGCTGAAAATATAATTAGTCGTCCCTGAAAAAGTATAGAATTTACAGAAAAGCATGTTATTGTGA
>CAZMPL010000227.1:0-6161 GCA_964567805.1 uncultured Pirellulales bacterium
CAATCTGGTATTTTACCGGCGGGAATATACAAAACCGAAGGTACATACTCGGCGTTATTAGATGAATACGATGCTCAAATTAAAGAAGCACTTTCCAAAAATGGGGAAATAACCGAACAGCAGCTAAAAACATTAGAGACAATGAAACCACGTTACAACAACAAAGCTTTTATGGAAGCATGGCAAGAACAATTCCCGCTCAAAATTACAAGCGAGAAAGGCTGGATGCCAGAAGAGCAGGCCGCGACGTTAAAAGAGACTCTGAAACATATTAAGACACTCCAGGAGCAACTCAAGAGAGCCCAGACGGACCGTGAAAGACCAGAAACCAGTGAAACCGAACCAAAGATTGAAAATACAACTAAAATAAGCGGCACAGTTTACGATGAAACAGGCAAACCTGTACCTGATGCATATGTTTCAATTCCCCGAATATTTCGGTTTAAAGGTTCAAATACAGACGAAAATGAAAACTTTTCAATCAATGCTTCTTTCGATAAATATCGTGAAAACGAAAAACCATATCTTATTATCAGGCAAAAACAGAAGAACCTTGCCGCTACGGCTGAAATAAAAGATAAAACAGAAAATATTAATGTCACTCTATTACCAGGTATAACATTTTCGGGAAAAGTTGTCGATCCGAACGGAAATGGAATACAAAAAGCGAAAATAAGCTTGACTATATGGACATCCGAAACAGGTAACGTTGTTGAAGAGCCTGTCGAAATAAATAAAGATGGAACATTTCAAATAAATGCACTACCTACAGGATTCAGGTATTCAATAATTTCAGAAGCCAATGGTTTTGGTCACGACGGTGTCAATGTCGAAACAAGTCAGACTCCTGGTGACAAATATGAGCTTAAGCCATTGACTTTGAAAGTCGCAAATCTATCGGTTTCAGGTATTGTAGTAGATAATAATGATAAACCCGTAGCACAAGCAGAAATTTTTCTTGATGGCAATTATTTATTCAATCGCGATACTATTACTGATAGAAATGGCATATTTACTCTTGATAACATCCCCGAAGGTGAAGTAAGAATCGAAGCAGATAAATTTGCAAAGCCGCGATTGTCCGGCCACATACGTGCCAAGGCTGGTTCAACGAATGTTAAAATAGTTGTCTCTGAAGTGGATTCTTCAGGAAGACCTGTGCAGGCTCATTCATTAATAAATAAACCATTACCTCGTATTGAGAATCTGTTCCTTGGCTTTAAACCGGAAAAGATAGCAGATAAAAAAGTGTTGGTATGTTTCTGGGATTACGAGCAAAGACCTTCGAGAAATTGCCTTTTAGAACTCGCTAAACAGGCAGAGAAACTAAAAGAAAAAGATATTGAAATTATCGCTATTCAAGCATCCAAAATAGATTTAGCTCCTTTTGATAAATGGATACATGAAAATAATATTCCTTTTACAATCGGAGTTATTCCATCGGATGAAGAGAAAACCCAATTCGATTGGGGAGTGAAATCTCTTCCCTGGCTGATTTTGACAGACAAAAATCACAAAGTAACTGCAGAAGGTTTTGGAATCACTGAATTGGATGAAAAGCTTAATAGCAATTGATTATTTTCAAACATATCAGTTTCATTGTCACTTTTTTTCGCTTCGTAAACCTATACTTATGTGGTTATAATAACAGTGTATTTGAAAAGTTGGTCTTATGAATAAAAAGAGAGGATAATAATGAATATTTCTCGTAAGGTACAAATAATATTTTTAGCTGTATTATTTTTTCTATCATGTCAGGCATTTGGCTTGAAGATGACTCAAATGCCAGAGACCGGACAAACAAAAAACAACGAGCCGCATGAAAGAGGATTAAGCCTGAAATTACCTCTTTTGCAACCTGAATATCACTGGACTTTTATGAGCAAGGCCGATTTCCTTTCGGGAAAGCTGGTTCTTCGCATAATTCGCGGCGAAAAAAACGAAGAAATAGTCATTTTTGAAAAAGGAAAGTTCTCTGACGGCTGGAAAGAAATGAGTGAGCAGCAGGTAGAAGGCAGAGGCGAGATTTATTTCGGATTCGTTTCCACAAAAAAATACCTCACAGCGCCGAACGACAAGTTAGAACTCGAGCTTACTGTAACAAAGGACCTTCCCGGAATCGGAGCAGAAAAGTCCGGCATACTTCCATCGGGAATTTATAAATCTACAGGCACATATTCTGGTTTGCTCGATGATTTTGAGTCAAGTGCACTGGGAAAACAACTTCTCGAAAAAGAAGTAATAACCGAAGAAGAACAAAAACAAATAGATGTATTACGTTCAGCTATTGAATATAAAGCGTTCCTTGAAGACTGGAAAGAGCAATGGTCACTAAATATCACGAGCCAGAAAGGCTGGCTAACCGACGAACAATTGTTTAAGATGGACCAGGCCAGAAGCCGGCGTCTTAATTCAGTAAATGAAAGCAAACCTGACGTAAATGGAATTGTACTCGATGAACAAGGCAAACCTGTTTCTGATGCTTCTGTCGTAATCTATCCTCAATTCCCAGAAAAAACTATAACAAATAAAGATGGCAAATTTTCCCTCTATAAAAGAACAATTATAATTCAGAACGAATTCTTTGATCAGCAAATACCTTATCTTGTAATCAGGCAAAGAGAGCGTAATCTTGCAGCGGTTGTCAAATATGAAGAAAACAAAAAAAACCAGGAAATACAATTGTCACCCGGCGTAATCGCTTCCGGGAAAATTGTTGATGTGAACGATAAAGGGATTCGAGATGTAAAATTCAATTTAATATTTAGGCCGGGAAATATAGGCTATGGAGATGATGAGCCTGTTTCTATTGACGCAGATGGAAATTTTCAAATCAAAGCAATTCCTTCCGGCTATAAATTTTCTATTTCAGCGGAAGCCAATGATTACGGCCGCAAATCTTCTGAGATATATGCGAGCAATAATTCTGAAAAACACTATGACCTTGGTACGATAGTTTTGCCGATTGCAAATATGTCACTTTCTGGAATCGTAGTTGATATAGATGGCAAACCTGTCCCGGATGCCCGTCTTACCTGCACAGGTGACGGCCAGCGTTATCTCAATACGACATCTGATGAAAATGGAAAATATAAATTTGAAAAACTTATACCCGGTCTTGTTAGCGTAAGCGCGAATAAAACATATTTTGGTGCGGCAAACTCCGACCCAAAACAATACTTTGGCAATGCTCCAACAGAAGCAGGTGCAACGAATGTGAGAGTTGTAATAACCGAGGCAGCAATTTCGATTGTAAGCTCACTGAAAGTTGAATCGGTTTCATTGATTAATAAACAATTGCCTCTTATCGAAAATCTATTTAAAGGATTTATGCCGGAGAAGATAAAAGATAAAAACGTCCTGGTATGTTTCTGGGATTACGAGCAGAGACCTTCGAGAAATTGCATTTTACAGCTTCTTAAAATGGCAAATCAATTACACGACAAAAATATTGAAGTTATAGCCATTCACGCATCCAATATCGAATTGTCTTCTCTCGATCAATGGATATTGAACAATAACATAACATTTCCAATCGGGGTAATTAATTCGGACGAAGAAAAAGTTCGCGCACAATGGGGAGTGAAATCTCTTCCCTGGCTGATTTTGACAGACAAAAATCACAAAGTAACTGCAGAAGGTTTTGGAATCACTGAATTGGATGAAAAGCTTAATAGCAATTGATTATTTTCAAACATATCAGTTTCATTGTCACTTTTTTTCGCTTCGTAAACCTATACTTATGTGGTTATAATAACAGTGTATTTGAAAAGTTGGTCTTATGAATAAAAAGAGAGGATAATAATGAATATTTCTCGTAAGGTACAAATAATATTTTTAGCTGTATTATTTTTTCTATCATGTCAGGCATTTGGCTTGAAGATGACTCAAATGCCAGAGACCGGACAAACAAAAAACAACGAGCCGCATGAAAGAGGATTAAGCCTGAAATTACCTCTTTTGCAACCTGAATATCACTGGACTTTTATGAGCAAGGCCGATTTCCTTTCGGGAAAGCTGGTTCTTCGCATAATTCGCGGCGAAAAAAACGAAGAAATAGTCATTTTTGAAAAAGGAAAGTTCTCTGACGGCTGGAAAGAAATGAGTGAGCAGCAGGTAGAAGGCAGAGGCGAGATTTATTTCGGATTCGTTTCCACAAAAAAATACCTCACAGCGCCGAACGACAAGTTAGAACTCGAGCTTACTGTAACAAAGGACCTTCCCGGAATCGGAGCAGAAAAGTCCGGCATACTTCCATCGGGAATTTATAAATCTACAGGCACATATTCTGGTTTGCTCGATGATTTTGAGTCAAGTGCACTGGGAAAACAACTTCTCGAAAAAGAAGTAATAACCGAAGAAGAACAAAAACAAATAGATGTATTACGTTCAGCTATTGAATATAAAGCGTTCCTTGAAGACTGGAAAGAGCAATGGTCACTAAATATCACGAGCCAGAAAGGCTGGCTAACCGACGAACAATTGTTTAAGATGGACCAGGCCAGAAGCCGGCGTCTTAATTCAGTAAATGAAAGCAAACCTGACGTAAATGGAATTGTACTCGATGAACAAGGCAAACCTGTTTCTGATGCTTCTGTCGTAATCTATCCTCAATTCCCAGAAAAAACTATAACAAATAAAGATGGCAAATTTTCCCTCTATAAAAGAACAATTATAATTCAGAACGAATTCTTTGATCAGCAAATACCTTATCTTGTAATCAGGCAAAGAGAGCGTAATCTTGCAGCGGTTGTCAAATATGAAGAAAACAAAAAAAACCAGGAAATACAATTGTCACCCGGCGTAATCGCTTCCGGGAAAATTGTTGATGTGAACGATAAAGGGATTCGAGATGTAAAATTCAATTTAATATTTAGGCCGGGAAATATAGGCTATGGAGATGATGAGCCTGTTTCTATTGACGCAGATGGAAATTTTCAAATCAAAGCAATTCCTTCCGGCTATAAATTTTCTATTTCAGCGGAAGCCAATGATTACGGCCGCAAATCTTCTGAGATATATGCGAGCAATAATTCTGAAAAACACTATGACCTTGGTACGATAGTTTTGCCGATTGCAAATATGTCACTTTCTGGAATCGTAGTTGATATAGATGGCAAACCTGTCCCGGATGCCCGTCTTACCTGCACAGGTGACGGCCAGCGTTATCTCAATACGACATCTGATGAAAATGGAAAATATAAATTTGAAAAACTTATACCCGGTCTTGTTAGCGTAAGCGCGAATAAAACATATTTTGGTGCGGCAAACTCCGACCCAAAACAATACTTTGGCAATGCTCCAACAGAAGCAGGTGCAACGAATGTGAGAGTTGTAATAACCGAGGCAGCAATTTCGATTGTAAGCTCACTGAAAGTTGAATCGGTTTCATTGATTAATAAACAATTGCCTCTTATCGAAAATCTATTTAAAGGATTTATGCCGGAGAAGATAAAAGATAAAAACGTCCTGGTATGTTTCTGGGATTACGAGCAGAGACCTTCGAGAAATTGCATTCTTGAACTCACAAAAAAGACAGAGCAACTCAAAGAAAAAGATATTGAAATTATAGCGATTCAGTCTTCAAAAATCGAATTAGAACCTTTCGATAAATGGATACAGGAAAATAATATTCCTTTTACAATAGGCGCAATCCCATCGGACCAGGAGAAAACCCAATTAGAATGGGGCGTAAAATCTCTGCCATGGCTGATTTTAACAGATAAAAATCATAAAGTAACCGCAGAAGGTTTTGGAATAGCCGAGTTAGACGAAAAAATCGGTAATAATTAAAAGTGCTCCATACACCAGATTTTCTGTCACCTTTTTTCTATTTTTGAATCTATGTTTGTGAATGTATAATGTATTTTTGTTAAAAAGGATTTAACTGATGGATACTTTCACAAAAGAAATAGATTTGCTCAATGCCAGTTTGAGTGGCAATAAAGAAGCATTCGGCACACTTGTTGAGAACTATCAGTCGCTCGTATGCAGTATTACATACAGCGCGACAGGTGATTTTGCCAAAAGCGAAGAGCTTGCGCAGGAAACTTTTATTCGGGCATGGAAAGAATTAAAACAGCTCAAAGATTTAGACAAATTCCGGGCATGGCTTTGTACTATCGCAAGAAATCTGCTCAGGCAATCAATCAGGAAACAAA
>CAZMPL010000228.1:0-6142 GCA_964567805.1 uncultured Pirellulales bacterium
TTGCCATGCAGAGATAAAAATCGCGAAATCATCATAGTCAATATTGCCGTCAATATCGAAATCTCCTGCGTAGTCACCTGTAAAATCAACTCCCCAGATATTTCCTGAAACAGGTTTCTTATTGATCGATGTCCCTGTTGTTATTATCTGGTCTGTAAAAAACAAGCCCTGTGAAACAGGATGTATTGTATATGTCGTAGCTGAATTGCAGTCAAAAGCATAAATTCCATTATTATTTGTACTTGTTGAAAGAAAAGCTTTCTTATCAATTGATTCAGCATAAACATTAGCATCCGCGACCGGATTGCCATTGCGGTCAAGTATGCGGCCGCTAATTACCTCTCCATCGTTATCATTTGTGACATGAATATTGTATATGCACATTACAACTGAAGTATAAGTGCGGTCAATCGCGTTTACATCGGGCAGGTTGTACCATGCGTCACTGATTCCGGACCAGCCCATATTCAGGTGGTGATACATTGTATTGGAGAAATAGCCGTATCCATCGCATAGAACCGCGTGGCCGCCATTTTCTCTATAGATTGCGAGAATAACCGGGTCACCTGCGTCAAGGTTCGGATTAATCATATTGATTAATCCCTGTCCTATGTTTTTGGAATCGTTGCAGCCGGAGATTGCCTGACCAAATCTGAATACATTTTTCAATGCATCTGGTATATTGAAAGCATCGGCGACTGATGTTTCAGAATAATAGTTCGTACCGACAGAGATTCCCGCATCGTAGCAAATCGCACCGATTTCCCGTCGTTGTGCAAGTGTTGTGGTGCAATTCGGCTCGAAAGGCATGAGGTTCCAGTTGTAAACATTTTCTGAGCTGCTCCCTTGTATTGGATAAACAGGCCAGATGTTTCCGTCCACTAAAATTCTGTAAATGTCATCTTTAATACTTACATCAGGGTACTTATGATAGCGCATCAGTTGAGCCATTGCGGCAGCGATACAGCCGGACGGATACTGTTTCGGGGTAAAATAATTATAGCACGGAACGAGATTGCTCCGGCAAGCAGTAGTTTGTGACCATTTACTTTTTATTAACGGTTCTACTCGTATATCGGCTGCCGATGTGGTTGAAAGTCCCATCAATTCGAAACCTGTTGTTTTTGTCTGGCCGAGAGTAATAAGGTGATTCCATTTGTTTTGTGTTTCCGTAGTCTGCGGCTCGATGCTTAATAATTGATAATCTTCTTTTCTTTTCTCGGAATCTTTTCTTGCTGGAATGTCCTGAGTGACTAAAGCCGCAAGGGGATTATCGTTCAAAGCGTCATAGTTTCCTTCACTTGAGAAACCGAGAATCGGCTCAACCAAATCATCGGACGAAATTATCAAAAAGCCTGAAGGCTGTAAACTGGCTATATAGCAGAGAGTTTGACCTGATGCATCAGTGAAAGACTCAATTTCCTTAACGTGATAATTCGAGCCTGTACTAAGACTATTTCCATTGCTTGTGAGCCAGCCTTTAGCCGCTGATTCAGCCTGTTCTGAGGTTATAGTTTTTGCGAACAGGAAATTACCCTTAAGCTGAAGTAATATCAAACAAAACAGGATTATTGTGAGTTTATGTTTTATTTTACCCCCTCGTGTCCTATAAAACATTGGTAAAATGAAGTAAACTAATCCCCAAATACAAAATTAATTATACAATTTTCGGGGCAAAAAGTCAATATAAATCAGGTATGAGCGAGGTTTTTGCACTTGATTTTCGACCCGCTGGTTGTTATATGTTAGTTATGACTTATTTGACTGTACCCATATCGGCTAAGAATTTTGAACAGGCGCAAGAGCAGATAAAACAAGCTGAATCTGCCGGTGCTGAGATGCTCGAATTTCGCACAGATTATCTTGAAGGGCTCAATGTCGAATTGGTTAAGAAACTGATTGGTGACTATAAGAGTTCAAGCAGGAAAAAGCTGCCCATCATTGTAACCTGCCGCGATATAAAGCAGGGTGGAGCAATTGATTATCCAATCAAGCTAAGACTCGATGTACTTACCGCGGCTCTTGGAGCAGGTGCAAACTACATAGATTTCGAATATGATAATTTTCTTACGACCGACAGGCAGGAAAGGATAAGGCTTGTGCTTTCGAAGAATCCGAGAGCGAGGCTGATTTTATCCGCACATAATTTCCAGACGAGATTTCCTGATATAAATAAAATATTTCGTTCAATTTCAACGATATGTCCCGGAACTATTCCGAAACTTGTTTATACCGCGAATCATATTAACGATTGCTTCGAATCATTCGATTTACTGCATAAAACAAGTGGAGAGCGAATTGTTTTCTGTATGGGGAAAGCAGGTGTCATCAGCAGGATACTTGCGAAGAAGTTGGGAAGTTTTGTGACTTTTGTTTGTACTGACCAGGAACAGGCGACTGCGCCGGGACAGATACATATAGATGAAATGAAAAAATTGTATCGTTATGATTCTATACAATCCGATACAGAACTTTTCGGCGTTATAGCTGATCCCGTAGCTCATTCGATGAGTCCCGCGATTCATAACGCATGTTTTGCAGATATGAAAATGAACAGGTTGTATTTGCCGTTGCTTGTCGAGGGACAAAAGCAGCAGTTCGATACATTCTTAAACGCCGTAATATTACGAAAATGGCTGAATTTCCACGGTTTCAGTGTCACCATACCTCACAAGCAGAATGCTCTTGATTATGCGAAAGAACATCAGGGTTTTATCGACCCCCTGGTTAGTAAAATAGGAGCTGTAAATACATTAATTATTCGTATGGATGGTAAAGTCAAAGCATATAATACAGACTATACCGGTGCGATGGAAGCGATATCGAATCAATTAAAGTTTACAAAAAAGGACTTTGCGAATCTTTCTGTTGCCATTATCGGTGCCGGCGGGGTATCGAGAGCTATCGTAGCCGGACTTAGTGACGCGGGCTCAAGGATAAAAATATATAACAGAACGATAGATAAAGCACAAAAACTTGCCTCGGAATTTAATTGTGAATATGCTTCTCTGGACGAACTGTCGGATATAGATGCAAAACTTCTTGTCAATTGTACAAGTATCGGAATGTTTACCCAATCGAAAAATACGATTGAACCTGCGACAATAAAGGATGATGCTTTGCGGCAGGATAACGCTGATTCCGAAAATGAGCATGTTTCACATGAAACACAATCTGAAGATAATACAGGAGCAGGGCAGAGCCCGATACCTAAGGAATATCTGAAAAGCTCAATGGCAGTGTTCGATACGGTTTATAATCCCGTGGAAACTCAATTACTAAGATATGCCAAAGCGAAAAAAGCCAAACGAATTGACGGCGTGTCAATGTTTGTAAATCAGGCGATGGTACAATTCAAGCTATTTACCGGTTCTGAAGCGAATCCTGAATTAATGCGAAAAACCGTTTTAGAGCACCTTGCACATTAATTGATTCTTTTATTTTGCTGAATCTTTTTTATCGGTTTTGGGAGTAGATGGTTTTTCGGCGGGTTTTGATTCCTTTTTTGAATCTTTAGCGGCCGAATCTTTTATTTCAGTTGTTGTCCTTGACGGCTTTTTGTCACCTGACGCGGCTTTTTTATAGTTTTCACTTCTATAATCTGTCTGATAGAATCCCGTGCCTTTGAAGATTATGCCTGAACCTGAACCAATAAGACGATTGAGTTTGTTTTCGCCGCACTTCGGGCATTTACGTAAAGGTTTTGCTGTAATAGATTGAAACTGTTCGAAAAGATGTTCGCAATTTTCACATTTATATTCATAAGTCGGCATTGTTGTTACTCCGTATCGGTTGTTTCAGATTCCTGCTCGTCTGCGTTGTCTTGTTCAATATTGTCTTTTTCTACTACAGGTAGTTCAACCGGTATTTTATTAACGACAACTTTGCTTGGCCGGATTACTCTTTCATTGAGTTTATAACCTTTTTGATATTCTTCAAGCACGATATTATTTTCTTTGTCAGGCTCGTTTTTGGTTATCAGAGCTTCATGCATCGAAGGATCGAACTTCTGCTCAAAGGTTATTAACTGCTCTACGCCGTGCGATTTAAGAATTCCGAGCATCTGGTCGTAGATAATTTGTACACCTTTTGCAAGAACCTCGATGTTTTCCGATTTATTTGCATTGTTAATAGTGCGTTCAAAATTATCAAGAACCGGCAGAAGCGATTTTATAATTTTTTCTTTTTCATAGTTTATCGAGTCTGAAATCTGTCTTGGCACACGTTTTTGAAAGTTTGCATAATCTGCGCTGATTCGCTGCAATTTATCAAAAACTTCGTCTTTTTCTTTTTTTAATGCTTCTATCAATGCCTGAAGTTCTTTAGAATCTTCCTGATTATTTTCAGTTATTTCTGTGTCTTTCTTGGTCATCGGTTTTCCCCAAAATGATTCTTGAGTTTCTCGAAAAAGCCGGTGCTTTTCGGAGAGACACTTTTGTTTTCAGTTTCTGCGAATTTCCTTAACAAATCCTGTTGCTCTGTATTTAATTTTGTCGGTGTTTCTATAAATATCTGCACGAAAAGGTCACCTGTTCTGTGCGTTCTGATGTCAGGTAAACCCTGTCCTTCAATTCTTAAAGTTTTGCCGTATTGTGTTCCGGCCGGAATTTTTAATTTTCTCGTACCGTCGAGAGTTGGTACGTCGATAGTAGTTCCCAAGGTTGCTTGAGTAAAGCTTATCGGGACTACTACATGTAAATCATTACCGCTGCGTTCGAAGAATTCGTGCGGTTTTAATTTTACATAACAATACAAATCACCGTGCGGCCCACCTAATCTTCCGGGTTCACCTTCGCCGGCGACTCTGATTCCCTGTCCTTCATGAACACCCGGCGGGACTTTAATATTTACAGTCCTTTTCTTGGGTATCCTGCCGGTTCCTTTACATTTCTTGCATGGGTTAGTGATAATCTGGCCTGTACCGCCGCATTGACGGCAGGTTGATACCATTTGAAAAAAACCGCCGCCTTTTGCGACCTGGCCGGAACCGTTACAGGTTGGACAGCGGCCAGGGTGACTGTCTTTGGCGCTCCCGTTGCCATTACATTCGGCACATATGTCCTGACGAGTAAACTGTATGGTTTTTTCCGTACCTTTAGCAATTTCATTGAGTGTTAATTCCACTGCGGTTTCGAGATCATAACCTCTCGAAGGGCCTTCTCTGCCGGCGGACCTTCTGCCGCCTCGGCCTCCGCCGCCGAAAACACTTCCAAAGAAGTCTTCGAAGCCGAACATACTGAAGATATCTTCGACATTCATTCTTGAGAAGTCGTGCATGCCGGCACCACGAAGTCCCTCGTGACCGTACTGATCATATTGTTTTCGCTTATCAGTGTCACTAAGGACTTCGTAGGCCTCGGCGCATTCCTTGAATTTATTTTCGGCTTCCTTATCACCTGGATTTTTGTCCGGATGATATTTGATTGCCAGCCGACGATAAGCGCGTTTTATATCGTCAGCCGATGCACTTTTCTCAATGCCTAAAACTTCATAGTAATCACGTTTAGCCATAGTTAGTTCTGTGTTCTTCTTTCTAAGTTCTGTGTTGTCATTTGTAATACAGAACTAAGTACTATCTTACAGAACCGTGTATTGGTTCTTCGTCTTTATCTTTCAACTCTGTTATTAAAACATTTGTTGTTAACATAAGGCCGGCAACTGAAGATGCCATTTCGATAGCGGTTCTTGCAACTTTTGCCGGATCGATAATACCTTCTTTTATCATATCTACAAACTGGCCTGTATTAGCGTTGTAGCCGGTATTTTTTCCTTTCTCAAGGATTTGCGCGACAATCACGTCACCATGTTCGCCGCAGTTATCGACTATCTGTTTTGTCGGCGCTTTCAGTGCCTGAATGATGATATCGTAACCGATTTTCTCGTCGCCTTTGGCTTTAGCTTTTGCTTTTTCAACTTCTGCAATAGCTTTAAGGAAAACAACTCCGCCGCCAGGTACAACACCTTCCTGTGCCGCGGCTCTTGTTGCATGAAGAGCATCATCGAGCAAGTCTTTGCGCTCCTTCATTTCCGCTTCGGTAGCGGCTCCTGCTTTAATTACCGCTACGCCGCCGGTCAATTTTGCAAGACGTTCCTGCAGTTTTTCCTTATCATAACTGCTTGTTGTCTTTTCCATCTGGTTGCG
>CAZMPL010000229.1:0-6128 GCA_964567805.1 uncultured Pirellulales bacterium
TTATATTTATATATACTCATTAAGTGCGATTCCGGCTATAGGGGAATACCTTAATCTTAAGGAGTATATTGCCTAATGTGAAAATAGGAAATATATAGAGAAGAGGTATTAATATGAATGAAATATGTTGTAGAAAATATTTTTATTTTTTTTATTGACCAAAATTAAACGACATGGTAAGATATTCTTACGTTATGTAAGAATTTGAAAGGTTTGAAATATGAGTATTGAAAAAGAAATATTTAATATACTTAAAGAAGTGTTAGATGAAGTTCAAAATATTAGTGGTAGGGAGATTATCGAGATAGATGAAGATACAGTTCCTATAGGAGGAATACCAGGATTTGATAGCATGAATGGCTTAGAATTATTAGTAATGCTTCCAGATAATATTACATGGTCAGGAAAAAATTTATGTATATCAGATGATGGTATGCGAGCATTAAGTATAAAAGAGATTATTGAGCGATTACAACCAAATGATTCGAAAACAGACAAAGGAGCTAAATAAGATGAGAAAAAATGAACAAAATGAAAATCGTATAGAAATTGGGAATAGACTTCGCATGGCAAGAGAATTGTCTGGTCTTTCTCAGGCTCAAGTTGCTAAAATACTCTCATTACATAGGCCTTCTGTATCGGAAATAGAAGCAGGGCGAAGAAAAGTATCCGCGGAGGAATTACAAAAACTTGCTGAAATATATGATGTAAAAATATCTTGGATTACTACCTCAGAAAATGAAGAAAATCCGGAAGAAGAAAAAAGTATAAAATTAGCTGCAAGACAATTAGCAAAATTAAAACCTAAAGACCAAAAAAGAGTTTTATACTTATTGCGTGCATTACAGAACTACAAGGAAGAGGAAAAATGAATCAGAGACATAAACTTGCACAAGATGCTGCTATAAAAGCTCTTAGCCTTCGAAAAAAATTGGGATTACAACTACAACAGGCTATATGTATTTACAACATCGCAGAGGAAAAATTGGGAATAAAAGTTTATTTTGATGCTATACCAAGCATGGAAGGAATGTATAATAATGGAAATCCACCGAGAATATTTTTATCTTCACTTAGACCCGCCGGGAGAATGAATTATACCTGTGCACACGAAATCGGACATCACATATATAATCATGGTATGCATATAGATGAAAACTTAGAAGCAATAAATAATAATCTTAATAAAACGGAAGAGGAATTTATTGTAGAATGTTTTGCGGGTTTTCTGTTAATGCCTAAAAGTGCAGTGAGCCATGGCTTTGCAAATCGCAATTGGGATATTAATAACTGTACAGAAGAACAACTTTATGCAGTCGCTGAATGGCTGGGTGTTGGTTATAATACCCTTATAGATCATATGACTTATTCTATAAGAATTCTTGGGCGAAATCGTGCCATGGAATTATCAAAGATTCCTTTGAAAAAAATAAAAGAAAAAATTCTTGGTTTCGAAGTTAACGACCACCTTATTGTGGTGGATGATAAATGGTTTGGAAGACCTATAGATGCTCAAGTTGGTGACTTGGTTTTATTTAAAATGAAAATAGAATGTGAGGGAAATTGCATTGAATATCAAAAAGAAAACGAAAACGGGCAATTATACCGAATGTGCGCACCTGGTATTGGTCGCTGTTTTACTGAAAAAAGGGATTGGTCTAATTTTGTGAGAGTTTCTAGACGAGAGTACGTTGGACAATGCAAATATAGACATCTTGAGGAACCTATTGATGAGTGAAAAACATATACCTTTAATTATTAATGAAAATAATATATCCGTTGCTTGGGCAAAAGCATTACTTGCAGGTTTATCACCGGAAAAAGAACTCATACCTCTCATCCTAACAGTTAATGAACTTAATAATAAAGAGAATTGGGAGGATTTAGAAATACGTAGTTTATTAGATAGTAATCTTAAAAAGCTGGGTAAACAATCATGCAAGACTGTTGCTAGCACAATATTTCCAGAATCATTATGGAATGCAAAAGCAAATAGAGAACAATTATATGAACGTTATTTTAAAATACTACCAGCAATAAAAAAATGTTCGAAAAACAGACATGGAGTTTATTTTGAACGACTTATAGATTTTAATGAATCCGGAAATTTAAATGAAGCAAATAATCAACTTGAACATGTTATTTTAACCAGATTAAACGGGAATCATAGACGAAGTGCATTACAAGTTTCTATTTACGATCCGAAACGTGACCAATCGAATCAACGGCAACTTGGTTTCCCATGTCTTCAACATATAACATTTGTACCACATGCTGATGAAAAAGGCCTTACCATTAATGCTTTTTACGCAACACAATATCTTTTTGAAAGGGCATATGGTAATTATCTTGGTTTATGTAATTTAGGAAGATTTGTTGCCCATGAACTTAATCTCGAACTTATACAAATGAACTGTATGGTCGGAATAGCTAAAGAGGATGTTTCGAATTCGAGTATAAAAGAACTTATACAAGAATTAAAAAACAAGCTGGAAAAAACAGTCTAAACATAATAACATATAGAATCTAATTAAGTTTATTATTGTTAATGTGAAATTCTCTCATTTCTTCATTGTATGAATAATAGCATAAGAGGCTATTTTAAACATCATAGGGATAAAGAATGCATATATATAGTTGCCTTGAACCTGCTAAACCAACTGTTGTTTTTGAAACGTATTGGCGATTTGCTGCAGAAAGACAAAACATCTTTTTTAAGAAATTGGAAGGATTGCCTTTTCCATGGACTAATGATCTAATTTTAAAAAAATACAAGTTCACTAATGCTTATCGTGCATCCGATAGAGTGAGCCAGTATCTGATACGAAATGTAATATATCAAGGTGATAATTCATTAAATGAAGTATTTTTTAGAATTATGCTTTTTAAACTTTTTAATCGTATTCAAACTTGGGAGCTATTGAAAGAAAATATTGGAGAAATAACCTATAAGGAATATTCATTTGAAAGATATGATAAAATTCTAAATGATGCAATACAAAATGAACGAATTTTTTCTGCCGCATATATTATGCCATCAGGTACAAGCTCTTTTGGATACAAAAGGAAGCATCGTAATATTTTACGATTACTTGAAAGAATGATGAATGATAATGTCCCATCAAAGATTGAGGAAACAAAATCAATGCAGCAATCTTATGATATACTTATATCATATCCGATGATAGGTGAATTTCTTGCATACCAATTGGCTACAGACATTAATTATAGTGAAATAACAAACTTTCCTGAAACTGATTTTGTTATACCAGGCCCGGGAGCACGTAATGGTATAAAAAAGTGCTTTCTAAGTCTTGGAGGACTTAATGAAGCCGAAATTATCAGATTTATGATGGACAGACAGGAAAAAGAATTCGAGCATTTTAGCTTGGAATTTAAGTCTTTATGGGGAAGACGATTACAATTAATAGATTGCCAAAATTTATTTTGTGAAGTTGATAAATATTCACGCTTAGCACATCCGGAAATCTCTGGATTAAATGACAGAAAAAAAATTAAACAAAAATACAAAGAAAATAAAGAGTCAATCAAATATTGGTATCCTCCCAAATGGGGAATTAATGAGTATATTTATTTGAAAAACGAATGAAATAAGGAGTTTACTCCTTAAACTTTGGACCATCTAACTTTGCATCTTTTAATTCTAAATAGCAAATCTGGCCACTTTTTCCGTTTTGTGCTTGAAACAGGAGATAAGATTTCTCGAGTATTGATGTGCCAACCGCTAATCGGAGCATTTTGCGTAATCTACCAATCCAATTACTTTTAATAGCTTCTTTCTCCTTATCAGTCCATTCCTTATCATCATCTGTAGTAATGATGATTTCTATTTGGTTTTCACTAAATTGCTTAACATCAACACGACCATTCATGATACCAGCTGGTTCTTCCTGAAGTTTTGTTAAGGTCGGCCTCCCCCAACATTGTATTTCATCAGCCATATAGAGTAGGAAAGATAGCGTATTGAATGATAGATGATATATATCTGGACATGTGTGACTCGATATTGCTCGGAGGATTTCCCTCCTAATTAAAAACTGACGAGCATCTTCTTCCTTTAAAGGAGACCAAAAGTCATGGCATAAGTCTGATTCTAAGAAGTAAACGAGCGCTTTACTTATTAGAAGAGAACTCACAACACCATGGTCGAGGTTGTCAAAAGACTTTAAATATTTTAGGTAATACTTATTCTGTAAGTGTGTAACATACATTTTTGCATCATTTTCTTCTTCATTTTCACTTTTCGGGGATCTCATAACTTCGACGAGCTTCACTGGCTTGGAGGCCATTAGGCGGATTACAGTATCATGAAAAGGTTGCATTTGCTGTGAAAATCCGAAACTTAGATCACCTTGTTGCAACAATCCTTGTTGAGAAAAAGCTTTGCGGGCTCGTTCATTAATTCTCTCAAGTTGAGAAAGTGGATATCCAATATCATGGCATAAAGCCACAATTGCCCACATACATTCCCATTCTATGGTCTTAATTACATTTTGCAACTTTGCGTCTGTTATCAATGTGTTGTTAAAACATTCTTTTAAAAGACCTTGTCCGATGATCCATACTCGAAATGAATGAACAACATGGTCTCTATAGTGTTCAGGAGATGCACCATACATTACACCTTCGAAATCCGAGAAACCACGGAGTACTTCTTGAAGTTCTCTGACACCAAGTGATGCTTCATCAAAGAAAGTCCCGATCGTATTATCCTTTCCTTCTGGCCATTCTCTTGGATCATTGCGTTTCAATTCTCGCAAAGCATCAGTTATAACGAACTGCCATAATTCTAAAAGTTTTTCTCGTTGTCTGTTAAGTTCAGTACTAAGTTCGTTTATTTTATCAATGGTTTTAGGAGATAAGAAATTGAAATTCGACTCTTGTTTTAGATATTCTACAAGTACAGAATCATCTTTAAGTGTGAATTCTGGTTGAGGAAAGGTCATAGGTTTTCTCCGCTATTAAGATATCTCGACTATGTACTGGGCATTTAAGGCAATTAGAATTTTGTAAGTATTTATAAAGTTTCTGAACCTGTTTACTTTGAATAATCTCTTTTAATGTCATATGATAAACTGACAAATCCCAAACCCGCCGTTCGTGATGTTTAAATACTTCACAAGGTAGAACATTACCGTCTGCCTGAATAACGAGTTTTCCAAATCCGGCACGGCAGGGAACTTCATTGCCTTGTATTATGCCGTTAAATGGTGAACCTGTTCTTATTTTAATATTTTTTTTCTCTCTTAGATATAGCAGCTCATTAACAAATATTTTTTCTTCTTCAGAAGTTAATTCCAGTTTTGAGTGATTTATGGCTCCTCTTCCTTGTGGAACAAAGCGTAAAACACTAATTTTTTCGAGTTTCAAAGATTCTGCCAAGTCTAAAAGTTGTTCAAATTCATTAACATTCAATTTCAAAGGAACAAAGTTAATCTCACATTCAATTCCAGCTTTTAAACAGTTTTTTAATGAATCAATTAAACAATCAAAGCTTCCTTTGGTTTGAGTAATATAATCGTGAGTTTGGGCTGTTGCACCATGGATGCTAAAAATAAACTTGATATCCTTTAAACCTTCAAGGTTCTTCAATAGAGATACAGGTAAGCTTTCAAGGTGATTATCTACAACAGACAAACCACAAGAAAATACTTCAAGAAGCATATTTCTTTTGGTAACTCTCAAAACAACCGGCATAAAGTTTTCACTTGATGTTGGTTCTCCTCCTCCGAGACTTATCTTCTGTGCTCCTAATAGTTTAGCTTCATCAATAAGATCTAACAAAAGCTTTTGGGGTAGATTATTTTTGCAATTGGGGCCAGATTTGGATGAACAATGCAAACACTTTGATGGGCACCAATCCGTTAGCTCTAACGTTAACTCCTCGAATCCTTTCACGAAATAATCCCTTTGTAAAAAATGCCATAAAGTTCAATCTATAGATTTACTTTTATTATACCATTTGTCAATAAATATTTATTGTTTTTAGAGAAATTTATCATAAATATTTTACTATCGTATATTGACAAAAAAAGCAACATCGGGTATAATTAAAATAGGTTAGACAGGTTCTTATAAATTTATAAATTTTTTTATAGTTATCATAA
>CAZMPL010000230.1:0-6078 GCA_964567805.1 uncultured Pirellulales bacterium
CATTCGAGAAGTTTTCAGGCTTAATCAGCACGAAATCCCGAGCGGCTATGATTTTATTGTTCTTATCAAAAAGAAAATAGAACAGCCTTCCTTCGAGCGAATCCAGGAAGACTTTCTGGGCATAGTACTTCATAAAAAATGAAGATTATTTACCAGTTATCTCCAATCTGAATATCACTTATACTTAATACCTGCCACGATGAAAGTGTTGAACAATTGATTATATGAATACCGTTTTCAAATCCTTCTGGAAACTCACTTTTTTTATCTTCTACAACAAACGTATTTTCATCAGATTTTTTAAGTCGCTCTATTCTTTCTCGAAACTCATCTTCTGCACTTTTTTCTCGTTCTGGTACAGGAAGACCTTTTTCTTCATATGATTTGCGTACTTGCTCTTCTGTTTTACGGATTATTTCTAATGATTCCCTAATCTTTTCTTCTTCCTCTTTTTCATTAGGTTCAGGTATTCCTTGCTCTTTTCGTATCCTGCGTCCTTTTTCTGAAAGACTCTTCTTGAGAGGATTTCCAGTATTGGGAAAAAATATTGATGCGAATCTCTCTCCATCTATATCTAAAAAACCAAGCAAAACTGCTGAAATATTATCAGAACCTATTAATATTACAGGCAAAGAAATGTTCTGCATTTTATCAAGAGGAAGAGTCTCAATATTTGCGACTCTTCCTCTTGTCTGAAGGAAAAGTTGGCTATTTTTTTTCAAATTTGATTTGTCAGCATCAAGATAATCCAATTGAAACATTATGGCATCTTTCATTCCAGATGAGAGATCGGTTCGTGTAAGATTCTCTATGGTGTTTCTCTCAAGCTGAATAACTTCAAATCTTTCTCTTAAATTGACTGGATTTAATAATCTTCTTCTGATGATAGGTTTGATAATATTATGCTGGCGATCTAACGTCTTGCTTCTTTCTTCAATAGTCAGTTCTCGCCCCTTAATTATATTTTCTCTTTCGAATGCCTCACGAGCTTCTTTTTCGACAGATTTCCAGCCAGGAATATTTGGGTATTGGGCGCTATTAGGATCATTAAGAAACCGTCGAGTATATTCGGGATCAGAAAAACCAGTGTGGCCAAAAAAAAGAATCTTTTTTTCATTCTGTATGTAATTAAAAATACTTGAAAGCGAACTTGCAATTTCCGAGATTTCGATAGGATTAGCTCCGATTATGGTTTTAGCAGTTGCTACCAAAGGAACACCTTCAACAAAAGATTCCTGCTTGGCAGTTGAAAGATTTAATTGTTTATCTGGGACATTATTAATCTTAAGGTTTTTCAGAAAATAATCAGGTACAGCGGTTGTAGCGGAGAAAGCTACAATATTAAAAGTGCCGCTTCTTTTTGCTACTGCGATATAGCCTACTCGACCTTTGTCATTTTTTAGCCAGCAGAGATGTAATTCATTTCCGTTAGCTTTACTGATACTTTGAACTGTCTCGACTTCTGCTTTTTCAAAGTAAGGTACTTTTAATGATGATTCATTCAATTGTTTTATCGCATTATTCACAAATATTGCCAAATCATTAGACAATGCAGCCTGAACAATAATTGGAAAAGATAAAATAACAAAACAAAAAGCCGACTTATTCAAAATCCTCATTTTTAAAACCTCCAGATATTTCCAATCAAAAAATTCATTCTGAAGATTCAAATATATATTTATTGGGATTTTTTGTCAATAGAGATTTTTATCAGATAAAATTAGCCTGTTATGAGTTTGTAAGCTCTAAAGAGTTCGGCTACGCTCCATGCTTGGGCGAAGCAGCCTTTGGGATAGTGGGGCGGGTCGCCGTCAAAGATTTCCGAGACGCTTCCTATGCAGCTGTCTTCAATCAAATGTTTCAGTAAAGGTCGAATCATTTCCTCTGCTTTTCTTCTGCTGTCATACGAAAATTCGTTGACTTTCAGATAACTGTCGATGAACGGGCCAATTAAAAATGCCCAGACTGTTCCCTGATGATATGCTTCGTCCCTGTATCTTTGCGGGCCTGTGTATTTGCCTTTGTAGTTCTTTGCTGAAGTGTTTAATGTTCGTAAGCCGTAGGGGGTGAGGAGGTTTTCTTGAATAACTTTTACAACGGTTTTTTGTTGTTCCGGAGATAATGGAGAGTATCGCAGGGATACAGCATATATCTGGTTCGGTCTGAGACTGTCATCGACTGCTCCTTCGGTAGTTATGCAGTCATTCAGATAATTTTTTTGCTTGTTCCAGAAAATGTTGCAGAAACTTGATTTTACATCGTCTGCCATTTCCTGATAATGCAGTGACTTTTTAGTTTCCTTATGAGGTGTTTTACTTTTTTGTGCCAGTTCTGAATACAAATCGGCCAGAAGGCAAAGGTTATTGTACCAGAGAGCGTTAATTTCAACGGCTTTTCCATATCTTGGAGTAAATGCTATGCCGTCATATTTCGCGTCCATCCACGTCAATTGAGTTTGCGGTCCTCCCGCGGTGATTAGGCCGTCAATGTCAGCGTGAATATTATAAAGAGTTCCATTTTCATAACCGTTTATGATTTCTTCTATCGCGGGAAGCAATCTTTTTACGAAAGTTTTACTATCGTTGGTCGCATGGAAATATTGAAACGCGGCGTTGATAAACCATAATGACGCATCTACACTGTTGAAACATGCGGTATTGTTATCGTCGTCGAAACGAGAAGGAATCATTCCTTTATACAATGCTCCCGCAAATGTAGTTAATAATGATTTGGCTTCATCGAATCTGTTTGTAGAAAACAACAGGCCCGGCATGGAAATAAAAGCGTCTCTGCCCCAGTCCATAAACCATGGATAACCCGCGATTATTGTTGTTCTCGGGATGTCATCTTTATTTCTTTTTGCTATGAACTGATCAGCGGCGAGTGACAATTTTTCATCGATAATTGAATGCGGAATGGTTACTTTACCGTTATCGACAAGGGGGATATCGCTGCTTGTTTTTTCTATTGTCGATATAAGATTTTCGTGATAGTTTTGCAAATCCTCAATTTCCGCGTTGATATCGTGATGAATCGGCTGATGGGTCTGTGAATCATTTTCACACGGAAAAAGGCTTGCCCAAAGCACAATTTGCATTGGAGAATCTACCCAGCTTTTGAAATAACCGGGCGTCCATAAATCTTCCATGTGATTCAATCCTCTTTCCTGATTGTCACGATACATGAAGTTGAACCACCATTGCGGTTCTTCTACAAACTGAGCATCCTGGGAAGTTAAAATCAATTCGCATCCATCCGGATTATATTTTCTGATTGATACGCCGTTTTCGATTGGAGTCGAGTACAACTGTTCACTTGATTTTTTTATGGAATGAAAGTCACGAAGTCCTGTTAATGGCCTGCTGTAAAAGTCAACTGGGGAGTTAATATCCGTAAAATCATAAACAATCGCAACTGTATCAGCGTCACGAAGGAGGTATATGGATTTTTTCAGTTTTACGCCGGTATCTCCAAGCTCAAATGAAAAATGCACGCCGAAGTCTTTACTAAATTTCTTTAGATATGCGATACCTTCAGAATCAATCTTATCCGGGAATTCACATGGCGTTAGATGATATGCTTTCCCATCGCAAACGATTGTATCGGCGCAATTCGAAAGAGCCATAACTCTTTTTACCGGCGGATTGAGTGCTCCAATAAGCAGGCCGTGATAACTGCTTGTATTGCATCCAGAGATGGAAGAAGAAGCGTACCCTCCGAAGCCGTTTGTTAAAAGCCATTGCCTGTTTAACAGGTTATCAATAGACTGGTTTTGGGTTGATATCAGCAGCGGATTCTTATTGACTTTATGTTGCAGCGTTAACACAGTATAACTCCATTTATACTAATAATATTTTGTTATGCAGTCTAATCCATAGACTGATTCGAGATAAAAAACACTCTCAGGAATTCACGGTTTTATCCATCGTATTATAATTCGATGCCTTTTTATTTTTTGTCTCAACTATTTTGATTTTATTATCTTTCTGAGTTTCGGGAAGTTCCGATTGTCCGTTTGGCTCAGGTTCTTTTTTTGAAGCACTATTTCCCAAATCGTTATAACGTTTATGTATATTATCGAGCACATTCATAAAGTTAATATACGATTCGTAAGGTGAGTCGTATGGGTTGAAATATTTATGCACGTCACCATCTGAGAAATATTTTGTACACATATAGTAGAAGTGGTCCGAAGTCTGCAATTTCCTCCAGTCAGAAATCAGTCTTTCGTCCAGTGTATTTTTTATATTGTTTTCAAGACGATATAACTCGTGCAAAGCATTCGATTGCATTGCGTTACCTAACCAGGCGGAAAGGTCTCTTTCCATATCTGCCCAGCTTATAATATGCGGCACATCAATTGTGCCTACCGCGTCATAAGTTTGCGCAACTTCACTCGGAGTTTTGAAATTATTATCAGGATGTTTCAGTATTTCTTCCGGCAAGTGACGCATAAAATTGAAAATGCCGGTATCTTCCCACTGGTGTTCGCCGAAAGTTTCGTAATCCATGAAAAGGTTAACTACATTTCCGTTTCCATTTACATTATTGACCCATAGAGCGAACTTGTCAGCGGTGAGCGGCCATTGCGCCCAGTCACGATTAGAGAATCTGAAAGCAATGTCATCACTTAGTGAATAATTTTTCAATAACAGTTTGAGCTTCTGACATGTAACGGGTCTATACACGAAGTTAGGACTTCTGTATCCTAAAATACGATCCGCGCCTTCTGTTATAATCGCGTCGAAAAGTCCAAGAGATTCGATATAAGCGGCCAGGTCGTTATTATAAATCAGTTCTGTATTTCGGAAAACTTTGGGTGTCTGGCCGAAATAATATTGTATTGCTTCGATATGTTTTTGTATTTGCTCAGCGAATTCATTTTTGGAATAGAGAAAGCTGAGACTGTGATAGTATGTTTCAGCTAAAAATTCGACACAACCTGTTTGCGCGAGTGCGTCAAATGTGCTTAAAACTTCAGGTGCATAGTGTTCGAGCTGTTCGAGAAGTGTTCCTGTAATACTATAGGAAATTCTGAACTTTCCTTTGTATTGTTTTATCACATCAAGAAGCAGACGGTTTGCGGGAAGATAACATTTGTTTGCAACTTTTCTGCAGATGGAAGCATTCTTATAATTATCAAAATATTCGCTATTCGTATCAAATACAGTGTAGTGTCTTAATCTGTAAGGCTGATGAACCTGAAAATAAAAACATATAGATGACATAATCGACTTTCGTATTGCTCTTATCGTATTAAGTATTTAGATAACCGCATCACGCAGGACGTAATATGTCTTACGAGTTTATACTCCTGCGGGTGCTAATGTTTCTTCATAAATTTTAGCACATTTAGCGGCGGCGTCAACCCATCGTAGCTTTCTTACTTCATAATTTCCATGACTTCTAAGAGTCATCTGCAGCGGCGGATACTTCAAAACTGCGATAATTTTATTTGCTATTTCATTTACATCCCAGAAATCAACTTTCAAAGCGTGCATTAAAACTTCGGATACGCCGCTCTGTTTACTGATAATTACGGGAACATCATGGTCAAGTGCTTCAAGAGGAGCTATACCAAAAGGCTCCGAAACTGACGGCATTACATAAATGTCCGCCATTTTATAGATTTTTTTAACGTCTTCGCCCCTGAGAAAGCCGGTAAAGAGAACCTTGTGGCCGATACCAAGCTGGGCGGCCATTTCAATTGTTTTATGTATCAGGTCACCGGAACCAGCCATAACGAACTTGACGTCATTCATGACTTCAAGTACTTTTTTCGCGGCTAAAAGGAAATATTCCGGTCCTTTCTGCATTGTAATTCTGCCTAAGAAAAGAACAATTTTTTCCTCTTTCTTAATTCCAGTATCAGTTAAATTCGACCAGTTGCCGTTTCTTTCGACGCCGTTATAAACGACTTCAACTTTGTCGCCGCTAATGCCGTATCTGCTAATAATAATATTACGGGTAAAATAACTTACGGCAATAATCTTATCGGCTCGTTCCATACCCATACGTTCGATGTCATAAATCATCTGGTTGACATGCTCGCCGCTGCGGTCGAATTCGGTCGAATGC
>CAZMPL010000231.1:0-6008 GCA_964567805.1 uncultured Pirellulales bacterium
AATGATTACTCTTGAATTAAATGACGTCGAGATTGATTATTGTACGCAATGCGAGGGAATCTGGCTGGATTCGGGCGAACTCGAACAGCTTCTCGGTGATATGAAAAAGTCAAAGGATTTGATTAATTCATTCAAAGTCGATTCCGGGAATGCGGAAACAGCACGCAAGTGCCCGATTTGTTACAAAAAAATGCAAAAAATAATAATCGGTTCAGCAGAACCGAAACTTCTTATAGATAGATGCGGTAAAGGTGACGGCTTGTGGTTCGATAAAGGCGAGCTGCATGATATTGTCGAAAAAGCCCAATTGGATGAAAATAACAAGATTAAAGCGTTGTTAACGGATATGTTCGGTCATAAATCAACTCATTGAAAGGGGTAAATTATGGGTACATTGAACTATGTGTTAATTGGCGTTGCAGTTGTGGTTATTGTAATTGCGATAATTATGAAAAAAAGGGCATAAAGAAAACTTATTTAATTTAGGAGAAAACAATGTGGATTCTTGGAGTAGTTCTGGTTGTACTGGTATTACTTGTTTTATTTGTAATTGGAATTTACAACGCACTGGTAAGACTTCGTAACCAGGTTGATAATTCATGGTCACAAATTGATGTCCAGCTCAAACGAAGACATGACCTGATCCCAAATCTTGTCGAGACAGCTAAAGGTTATATGAAACATGAGCGAGGGACATTCGAAGCAATCACAGAAGCGCGAAGCAAAGCAATGGGCGCAAGAAGTGTCTCTGAAGCATCGAAGGCAGAAGGTGCTCTCGGCGAAGCTTTGAGCAAGTTTATGCTTGTAGTTGAAAATTATCCTGAATTGAAAGCAAACCAGAATTTTCTGGCCGTACAGGAAGAGCTCAGCAGCACAGAAAATAAAATTGCATTCGCCAGACAAAGTTACAACGACCAGGTATTGGGATACAATAACAAGATTCAGATGTTCCCATCGAATATTATTGCCGGAATGTTTAGTTTTACTAAACGCGATTTCTTCGAGATAGAGTCAGCCGCGGAACGTGAAGTTCCAAAAGTTAGTTTTTAATCCGGATTCAAGTTTAATTACAGATTTGCTTTATGTGGGAACTGATAAGAGCCAATAAAAGAAATTCCATATTCCTAATGATGTTAATGGCGGCGGTGTTACTGCTGCTTGGTTATTTAATCGGAGCGGTTTTCTCCGGTGGAAAAGCTGATGGCGGTTTTTTCGGAATAATGATTGCAGGCGGAATCTGGCTGGTACTTACGCTGATTAGTTTTTCCAGCGGCGACCAGATTCTACTTGCTGCAAGCAGGGCACAGCCGGTGACACACGATGTACATCCTCAATTATTCAATATTGTCGAAGAGATGAAAATTGCCGCCGGTTTACCGAAAATGCCGAAAATATACATCATTAACGACCCTGCTCCGAATGCTTTCGCGACAGGAAGAAGCCCGGAGACTGCTTCTGTCGCCGTCACTGCAGGTTTGCTCGCGCGTTTGAATCGCGATGAGTTGCAGGGAGTCATCGCGCACGAAATCAGTCACATACTTCACAGGGACATTCTCTTCGTTACTATTGCGGGAATTATGCTTGGTTCGATAGTTCTGCTTTCGCAGGTTTTTATGCGAGGTATGTTCTATGGTTCCATGGGCTCAAGAAGACGTTACTCAAGTGAAGGAAAAGGGGGCGGTCAGGCACAGGCTATTATACTTGTCATCACAATAATCGCGGCTATTTTAGCACCAATAATGGCAAACCTTCTATACTTCGCTCTTTCGAGAAGAAGAGAATATCTTGCGGACGCAGGAGCGGCCAGACTGACACGTTACCCGGAAGGTCTGGCGAGTGCTTTGGAAAAAATCTCGAACGATTCGGCTCCTCAATTAAATGTGGCCAACAAAGTAACAGCACCTATGTATATTGTTAATCCTTTCAAAAAGAGAGGCCAGATGAAGCTTTCAGATTTGACAAGTACGCATCCGCCGATTTCTGAAAGGATAAGGATTCTGCGCAATATGACTCACGGCGCATCTTTTAAGGATTACTCGGAGGCATATAGTAGTGTAACGCACTCGAAAGCAGCTTTAGTCCCTGCTTCTGCTATGACCAAAGATCAGGTTGAATTGCGTCAGGCCCGGGAACAGGCTGTTAAGCAGGAGCGCAAAGAAAATCAGATGAGGCAGATAGGCGATATCATGCGAAAAGTTAATCAGTTCGCATTTATCCCATGTGCATGCGGCCTAACTATGAAAATCCCACCGAACTACAAAGGCAGCACAGTTACATGCCCGCGCTGCCACAAAAATCACGAAATACCGACCAATAAGTAAAATATCTTAAATTATAGTCTTATTTTCAGGCAATCTGACATGAAGCAGCAATCTATATTGGGGCAATTGCCATTCGACCAGCCGTAACAGGGGGTATTCCCCTCTGCGGTTTGGATTGCGTGAATAAGTTCAGTTTTGTTCATTTTTCCCAAATTAATCCCGAGTTCTGTAGCTTTTATCTTTATTTCGGAAATAGTCATTTTTTTATTTGTCAAAGGCATTTTTTTGTCTCCTTATATTTAAAATACAATCACGATACTCTTTTTTCGTAATTTTCTATGAACCTGTTTTAAAAATTTATTATAAAAAATAACTATTTTTACAGATAGTTCGTATCAATACTGCAAACAAATAGATTATGGGACGAGGCGAGGTGTTTATTTTCTGTTAATAAGACATTTTATAAATATACTTATAAACAGAAGAAAGCCGAAACCGAAAAGCGGCCAGTAAAAATACTTATAATAGTCCTCTTGAGCTGTATGTGGACCCGGGATGCAAAAAGATACAATTATGATAAGGCCGGCCAGAAAAAACGCAAGCCAGTCAAAATATGTAGTATAAATACTTTTGCCTTTATTATCGCGGTATAATATTACAATGGCGAATAAAAGCATAACGATTGAACATAACACTGGCGCGAGGACTGGACTTGCCCATGTCATTGGAATAAGGAACAGGATATCCCAGTCCATAATTGATGCAGGCCAGTTAAGAAGAACTTTCAGCCAGATATAATAAAAGATATCCCAAACTGCAAAAATCGTTAGAAAATATGCTATTCTCTGTCTGCGGTTATGTCCGAAAAGTATTGCGGCGGTTAAAATCAGGATCAGCGAAGCCGCTTCCCTTCCGATTTCAGTTATACAAAGCCGTCTAAATAAAGGATTTATTGTGAATATCTCAAGTGGAAATGTAAAACCTTTCGGGTAGAAAATCTCTCTGAGATAAACAACTACCGCCGCTTCAAAATATCCAAGTGAGATACTGAAAATAACCGCTATAAAGAAACGAAACATAACAGTTTTGAATGATACTATAGGAGTTTCGAGAGAATATTCCTGAGTTTGCATATTTCTATAGGTTTTTCAGTTGATTTAACAGAACTGTTATCGCTTCATTATCCGGGACAATTGCGACTCTTTTTCCTTTTAAATAGATATAAGCCTTATTTTTCGCGGCACACAAAGCAATATCAGCATGAGCAGCTTCACCCGGGCCGTTCACAACGCAACCCATTACCGCTACTCGCAACGGTTTTTCGATTCCGCTTATTGCCTTTTTAACTTTCTGAGCCAGCTGTACAATGTTTATTTCTGAACGTCCGCAGGTTGGACAAACTATTAATTCCGGCCTGGAACGTTCGTAATAACCAAGTGAAACCAGAATCTTTTTAGCGATTTCAATCTCTTTTACCGGGTCACCGGCGGCACTCACTCTTATAGTGTCACCGATACCCTCGGCAAGCAATGTACCTAATGTCACCGCAGAGGGGACTTCCGCGTCTTCAGGTAAGCCGGCATGAGTAAGTCCCAGATGTACAGGATAATCGAAGTTTTCACTTATTTTCCTGTTGATTTCTATAGTTCTGAGGACGTCACTGCTTTTTGCGCTGAGTACTATTTTTTCAAAACCGCGTTTTTCGAATAATTTCACGTATTTCTTCATTTCACGCAGCATTAAAGCAACACGTTTATCGTCGGCGACGTCTTCTGCCTGATAGTCTGCTATACTGGCTTCATTGACGCCGATACGGATTGCGGTATTGTGCATTTTCGCTGAATCAATTATCCTGATAATATCTTTGGGATTCTTGATATTACCCGGATTAAGCCTGATTTTGGCGGCGCCTGCTTCTATAGCCTCGATTGCCCTGTCGGGGCTGAAATGGATATCAGCTATAAGCGGGATATTGATTTTATGCACAATTTTAGCGAAAGCTTCGGTATCAGCTCGTCTCGGAACTGCTATCCTGACCAAACCGCATCCTGCATCTATCAGCTTTTGAATTTGTTTAACACAACGTCCGATGTCTGTAGTAGGGACTTTTGTCATAGACTGAATTACTATTTTATGACCAGAACCTATGCTGACAGAACCGATTTTTATTATTTTAGTCTGTTTTCTTTTCATGATATTAAATTATATTACATTTTACATTTTTAGCTAATTATTTTCTTGACTTTCGAACCATTAATATTGTATAAATAATATTAAGGGAATGTGTATTTTGTGGTTTTTATATTGAGTTTCTGGGCAAGCGACGTTTTATGAAATATAAAAATGGCTTAGTTACAATATTATGTATTGGTCATATACTGCAAAATGATATTACCATGAGGAAGGCACTAATTAAAATATTAACACAAGTTATTTACTCACATTGATTTATAATATTTTCCTCCTTAAATGCACTGGCAGATAATGGAGTGGTGATTTTTGTTAATAACATTTAATATTTTTGCATTGTTTATGAAAGGAGAACTTTAATGACAAGAAAACTTTTTTATTTGGCGAGCTTACTTCTTTTACTTGTTGGGACTGCTAATACATTTGCCGCAGATCCAAACACAATTCCGAAGGCAGGCTTAACACCCGTAATTGATGGTCAGATGGATACTATCTGGTCCTCAACCAAGGTATATACGATGGCAAGGTACCTTGACGGCAGTGGTAACCTTATGACCACGCCATTAACAAATTCAGACCTTTCCGCAACCTGGAGAGCGTATTGGGATGAACAATATTTTTATTTTTTTGTTGAGGTAAATGATGAGTCAGTGTCGGGCGATGCAACTACTCTTGGCAATAAATACCAAGATGATAGTGTCGAGGTGTTTTTCGATATCGGCGATACGAAAACAGCAACTTACGGCGCAAACCATTTCCAGTATCGTTTTGGTTATGATCCTGCAAATCCGGCAACAGGTACAATAGGAGCAGACCATGATACAACCACAGTTATCACAACTACCAATGTAATAGCAGCCTGGACATTTTCATCTACTGGTTATAAAGTTGAAGTAAGGATTCCATGCAGCAATATGAGTGCTACTCCGGCGGTTAATCAGGTAATGGGTTTTGAAGTGCAGATTAATGATGATGATGGTGGCGGCAATAGAGATAATCAGCTTTGCTGGCATGCAACTGCAAACCAGTCTTATCAGAATCCTACTTATTTTGGAACGGTTACTCTTGTTGGTCCATTGAAACCAATAGGCATAGCTACAAAACCATATCCATTAGATAAATCTTTTGATGTTGAGCAAAATGTACAAGCCTACTGGACACCGGGAAATTATATTGTTAAAAATGGCGGTTCTCATAACGTTTTCATAGGACCTAATTCTATCGATGTTAATGATTCAACAGTTAGTGCTCTGGTTGGTGAAACAGTATCTCAGACAAATGTAGCTGATAATAACGATTTTGATCCAAGCGCTATTATAACTCTCGAATTTGGCCAGACCTATTACTGGAGAGTTGACGAAGTTAATATTCCATCAAAAAATGGCCAATATAAAGGACAGATATGGAGCTTTACAGTTGAGAAGGAAGCATTGGATCTGCCGTTCGCGAATGTCGAAAAGGTAACCGCGATAAGCAGCACATTAGGTCAGGACCCGAATGATACAATAAACGGGTATGGACTTGATCCTAATTTCCCGAATCGTCATTCAGCAAGTA
>CAZMPL010000232.1:0-5994 GCA_964567805.1 uncultured Pirellulales bacterium
ACCTTGTCCGTGAATCCGAAAAATGGATCATCGAAAAAAAATGTTCGGAATTTGCAGTGGATACCGACCCGAATAAAAAAGGAAGCATTGCATTCTATTTATCCTGCGGCTTCGCAGAAGTCGAACGCAGTGAAAATGAAGTTTTATTGGTAAAGGAAGTAAAAATCATTTCTTGATTTGTCTGTATGAACAAAAGAGCTTTATATTTTTAAAAAAAATAAATAGTGTCAGTTTGACAAATAGAAAAATCAATTATTTGGTGGCAGCCTTCCCTGGCTCTTATAAATAAAGTTGAAAATGAGAAGAATTCTTTGTATTATTGGCCTTGTGACATGTAGAGATATACCAAGTATATATGGAATTATCGAATGATTCGGTTTAAATGCGTATATTGCGGCAGGAAATTAACTGCAAAAGACGAGCAGCGTAACAAAAAGGCAAAATGCCCGGAATGCTCGCATATAGTCATGGTTCCTGTATCAACAAAAGGAAAACGTATCCTTGATCCTGATATTTCCGAAAGCTCACAAAAAATGAACGAAGCATGTGCAATGTTTGAAATTGCACATCAAAAAGATTATGAAGATGAAGATATACCTTTAGGTTGTGAAAAACCCGCGTGGTTCGTTCCTACATACGACAAACTATCCCTTTTCCTTATGTCAATAACGTTCATTATTTTAGTCGCAATAAATCCCCAGGTTTTGCAGGATATACGTAAACTGATAAATGCCAGTTTAAACAGCGAAAAAATAGGCGGCATTATAATTGCTTTGCTGGCAGTATGTTTAAGCGGCATGGGACTTAGTATATATTATATATTCTCAAGCAAAAAAACGGACGATTCTCATAAAAATATCATGGTGACTTTTGCCGCTTCAGATATACCTATGTGGATTGCGTTTATATCCGGCTTTGCGGCATATCATTTAATCAAGTATGAAAACAATTCCGGATTTCTATTGATTTTTCCAACCTGGAATCTTATCAATACAGCACTTATTTTAATAATGCTCTTTTTGAAAATCCTTAACAGGAACTGCATCATAGATCGTGACATTTCGTTTTTCAGGGTCGTTTTCAGTTTGATTTTAGCAATATCAATTTTACTTGTATGCGAATATATTTTCAAAATGTACTGGGTGATCACATTTTCTATCTGTATGGTCTATACGACAAGTTTTGACAGAGCTATCCAAAACACAGTATCAGTTAAATTGGTTACGAAGGAGTAATATAGCTGTTAGTTAAAAGAAAACATGGCAAGTGTATTTTATTATTGTTTGAAATTACAATAAAATCTGTTATAATTATAGCATAAAAATAAATTATAATAAGCGGCTTATTTGCTAATACAGGAGAAATGAATATGGAAACCTTGAAGAAGCAGGCAATCGGCGCAATCTCAAAGCTTCCTGAATCCGCAAATATTGATGATATAATGTACAGGCTTTATGTAATCGATAAAATTCAAAAAGGCAAAGATGCAATTAAAGAGGGCAAATCCTTTTCCATAAAATCATTGAAGTAAGAAATGAAATCATGGTAATCTGGTCACTTCTTTTATTCTGCCGAATTTTTTTTCTCTGAGTCCTCGGTGCTTTCTGTGGCTTTATAAATAAATGGATTCCCGCATTCGCGAGAATGACAGAGTCGTAGTAGTGAATAATCCGCGATAATCTGCGTCAATCTGTGGATAAAATATATTTTGTTTGTGGCTGCGCCGTGCTGTGCCTCTTGTGGCAAGAAATTATTATTTGCTTTTTACAATCTGGATTAACTCGGCGATGCGAAGCTCAAGTCTTTTTGTCTCACGTTTGATATTGTTTCAGTGCATCATTTCTCATCTCATGTAAAGATATTCATAAATCCGACACGAAGGTATATACAGATGAAGATAGAGGCATATATGTGTTGGAATTGAAAGTTTTTAATTTCGAAGAATTTTACGCCGCAATATGAAGCACCAATAAAGAAAATATTCCCAAAAACAATGCAAAATAGAAATATACGCCGGATAAATCTCTTGATTCTCTGAATAAGGCAATTCTTGCCTTCCTGCAGCATAATCCTTTAATTTAGAGGTGTTTACGCGTGTTATTCTTGCGATTTTAATACTATCCTCGATACCGGTTAATATTTGCTTTTGCTTAATTGGATTTTTTATACCCGAAAAATTTAAAAAAAATACTTGACTTTTTATAAGAAACATATATTATTTTAGTTGTATTTAGGAGTTGGGTTTGAAAATGATGATGAAGTTGATTTTTGAGGAGACCTTAGGGCTTCACAATTATTTCAAATCTATTGTGCTTACTTTACTTTGTTTTTTCCAACCACTTCTAAAAATGTATACAAATGTTGTTCACACGAATTGTTTGTGTTTATAGATAAATTTGTAAACTAAGTTAAAAGGAGAGATAGGTATGAAAAAAGTACTGATAGTTTGTGTTATTGGGATTTGTCTTTTAATGTCTGTTTCTGCAAATGCCGACATATTAGTTACTCCAATAACAAGTAGTGCAGAAGTTGATAATTTGATAAACAGTATTATGGGATCCGGGATTTCCTATAGTAATGTCACTTATACTGGTGCATATATTGCATCAGGAACATTTACTGGTGGCACTGTAATCGGAATTAATGATGGTATTGTTCTGACTTCAGGATATGCATCAAACGTTGATAGCTCCAACTCTGAAGATGGAATAACAGGAAATAATAATAAAGGTGGAGATACAGATTTGAATACACTTATTCCCGGATATTATACTTATGATGCAACAGTCCTTGAGTTTGATTTCGAAAGTGAAGGAGGGGATCTGTATTTCAATTATGCTTTTGGTTCAGATGAATATAACGAATATACGAATACATCTTTCAATGATGTTTTCGGATTCTTCCTTGACGGTACCAATATCGCCCTCATTCCCGGTACATCAACACCGGTTTCCATCAATAATGTGAATGGTGGAGATCCTTATGGATCATCTAATGCTTCAAATATAGATCTTTTCAACAACAATGACCTAACCGACGGTGGGCCATACTATGCTATTGAATATGACGGTTTCACAGATGTCTTTACAGCCCAATTCTTAGGTTTGGAAGAGGGAACTCATCATATTAAGCTGGCAATCGCCGATGCAGGTGATTATATTCTTGATTCCGGCGTATTCATTCAGGGAGGAAGTTTCTCCGACCAAGAAACACCAATAGTCCCAGTTCCAGGTGCAGTATTACTTGGATTGATTGGCCTGAGTGCCGCTGGTATTAAATTGAGAAAAGAAGCCTAAAATAAATGATATTTAGAAAATATTAAGGACTGTGAGTAATCGCTTACAGTCCTTTTTTATCTTCTTTTTAACTCAAAATTAAGTAAAAGAATCTCTCCTGGTATAAATTGATTTTCTTAAATAAACATCAGATAAGTAATTAATTTATGTGAGAAATATTTGTCTTTTTTATTTGTTTTTTACAATTTCAGTCAATTCGGCAATTCGGAGTTCGAGTCTTTTTATTTCTCGCTTTATGTTGTTTCTGCTCATTAATTCCCACGCGAAAACTTTTATTATGGAAAGAAATATCATAAATGTAACAAATAGTGACGCATACATGATTTGATATTTAGTATTTTCAGTCTCGAAAAATTGAACGCCGCAGTAAATCGCGCCGATTATAAAAACAATTCCCCATACCCATGCGAAAATCGCGACTGTAAGAGTTTTCCTGTTATAAAAGTCACCAAGCATTGACATGAAGCCTTCCTGGTCTGAATCATTTTGCATATCTTCTACTATTTTTTTTATTTCTTCGTTCATTTTGAATCTCCTATCTGTCAGTGTTTTGCCAAATAATTTTAAGTTCGTTTCTTGCGTTTGCCAGCCGGGATTTTATGGTTCCTTTCGGAATTCTCAAAGCCGTACTGATTTGCGAAACGGAAAGTTCCTCGAAATAATACATCTCAAGAACCGCTCGTTTTTTTATATCCAACTTATTGAGTAATTCTTTTATCCCGATTTCCTTGTTTTCTTTCTGTTCACGTTCGTCAATTTCATCTATACTTAACTTTCTTTCCTTACTCTTTTTCTTAATCCAGTTCGCCGCTTTGTTGGTCGTTATTCTGTATGCCCATGGTTTAAAATTCGCCGGGTCGTGCAATTTTCTCAAACCTTTAATAATCCCAATCCAGCTTTGCTGGGTTACATCCCAAGCGGCCTGATTGTCGCAAGTTAGTCTATACGCATATTTCCATAGTCGTTCCTGCCAGCGGCGGACGAGCTTTTCCATCGCTTCGGAACTGCCGTCCTGAGCGTCCATAACGAGCAACTGGTCTTCGATATCAGTAATTTCTTTTGTCATTTGTTCTATCTTATAGTCTCAAATTGACCTGGAACGGTTCATTATTTTTTTCTGACTCAGAAATTTATTTTATACCAACACAAAAGTATTACAAGTATTCTCCCAATGATATACAAAGAGTGGCAGCCTCAAGCTTTAAGCTTGGGGATGTTTTGGTGCGAATTTACCATCCCCATCCTGATAAAAAAATCAGGATGAGACTGCCACCCATTTAATAATATCAATACGTACTATATTATTTCCGACGGGCTTGTACCGGCTAAATACATGCTTGCCCAATTTTGCAAAAAATGTTATCTTAAACAATCTTAAATAGTTATGAGAATTTTGCTTAAATTGATAATAGGAGAACAATATGTTAGGTTGCAGTCTTGGACGTTGTTTTCAGGTAACAGTAGCTGGCGGTTCATACCAGGATGGATTAACTTCCGTAGTACAGGGAGTTCCACCGGGAATGATAATAAGCGAACAGGAAATATACGGTGATTTGCTCTTGAGGAAACCCGGCGCAGATGAATTGAGCAGTCCACGCAAGGAGCCTGATCTTCCTGTTATTTATACCGGTATAAATTCCGCCGACACAATCGAAAACGCGGGAAACTACAATCATACGAACGGTACGCCGCTCACGATTCTGATTCCCAATCTCGACCGTCATTTCATACATATCAAGCAATATCAGGACACAAACCGCACACCAAGACCGGGACATGCGTCCTATGCGTCATTTATGAAATACGGCCCGGACGACGACTCAATCGGCGCCGGAATTTTCAGCGGTCGTTATACATCGACAATCGTCGCGGCTGGATATATCGCAAAACAGATTCTGAAAAAATGCGGCATTAAAGTTTTCTCCTATATAAAAGAAATAGCCGGAGTTGCCTGCCCGGAAGTAGCCGCTGAGAAAGCCTTCAAATATACTGAAGATTACAAAAAAATGCGTCGTGACCTCGACCCGTTTTATCAGGAACTCTACGTCAAGGGACGCTTGAAAATGGAAATGAGATTCCTTGAGAAAATGAAAGTTCTCGCCGAAGTCGAAAATGAAATTGACACGATTCGTGGCAAAGCACCGAAAAGCTCACCAAAAGCTATCAGAGAAAAATACGGTGTTCATGCCGTTGTGAATTGTCCCGATATCGACGCTGCGGAAGAAATGGTAAAAGCATGCTACAAAATATCGGCTACAGGTGATTCGGCCGGCGGTTTAGTCGAAGTTATCGTAACGGGCGCCCCTGCCGGTCTCGGCGAACCTGTGTTCAATAAACTCGACGCGGAACTGGGACGTATGCTCGGAATCGGCGCGGTAAAAGGCATAGAAGTCGGAGCCGGTTTCGGCGTAAAAAATATGACAGGTTATGAGAATAATGACCAGATGCACTCGGAAAACGGCAAGGTCGTGTTCGATTCAAACAACGCCGGAGGTATAACCGGCGGTCTCGCTACCGGACAACCAATCGTAGTCAGACTTGCGGTCAAGCCAACTCCTACTATCGATAAAGCTCAGCATACAATTGATAAATATACGTTGGAAAACAAGAACCTGGCGGCAATTACACGTCGCGATCCAACAATTGTCGCAAGAATCTGGCCTGTTGCGGAAAATTACACCGCTCTTATTATTCTGGA
>CAZMPL010000233.1:0-772 GCA_964567805.1 uncultured Pirellulales bacterium
CTGATGGTTTTGTAATTTTCAAATGGATCGGAACCATCTACAGGCATGATGTCAACAATGTGTGCGATGATTTTTGTTCGCTCGATGTGTTTTAAAAATCATGTCCCGGTTTCGAACCTTCGCGCTAAAGCTGCGTCGAGACAAGAAACCAATCTGACTGTATCGAACCGGAAAATACGATTTAAAATAAAAAAGCACAACCCGATAGATACCGGATTGTGCTTTGTAAAATCGTTAAAAGCTAATTATTAGCCTCTGAAGTACAAATATGCTCCAAGAATAAGGATGCACAAAAGAACCGAAAGGACAACGTCAATCGTTGACCAGCTTGAACGTGATTCTTTTCTATGCTCATCTGTTACTGTACCATATGTAAGACCACTGATCTTTTCGTATGATGGTGCCTTTGTCAAATAGCTGACAACAATCATTACAATTATACATACAATAAGAATCAATATACTATAGTACTGGAAGAACATATTGTTCATAATCCAGAGGAATGAACCTTCAGTGTAAGTTGTACCGAACAGTTTTACAGGGGTATCAATGCCAAGGCGAACAAGACCCAGTGCAAATCCTATAATCAGAGCTGCAAGGCAGCCTTTTGCGTTAAGTCGTTTCCAGAATACACCAAGGAAGAAGACTACAAAAATTGGCGGTGCGAGATATGACTGTACACCCTGCAGATAATCATAAAGACCTTTACTGCCGCGAATTACTGGAATCCACATCAAGCCGATAAATACCATAATTGCAGTAGCAACTCTGC
>CAZMPL010000233.1:782-5970 GCA_964567805.1 uncultured Pirellulales bacterium
CATTTGGTTTGAACTTAGAATAGAAGTCTATGGTGAAAAGAGTTGAACAAGCGTTGAACACACCTGCGAGAGAACTCATCAAGGCCGCTAATAAACCGGCGACAACGATTCCTTTAACGCCTGCTGGAAGAATAGTCATCACTAACAATGGAAATGCCTTTTGTGCCTGATCACGAATAACATTGCCGTTATCATCAATCAATTGGCTTGCGATGTTAGCGTTAATACCACTTTTGGCTAATGCAAAGCAAATCATACCTGGGATGATAAAGATGAAAACAGGTAAAAGTTT
Source organism: uncultured Pirellulales bacterium (assembly GCA_964567805.1). Taxonomy (GTDB): domain Bacteria; phylum Planctomycetota; class Phycisphaerae; order Sedimentisphaerales; family Anaerobacaceae; genus JAFGPS01. The sequence continues at coordinate 1,075 of CAZMPL010000233.1, forward strand.
GAAGAATGACGCACAAATTGAGCCGCGGCGTGCTTCTTTTTCATTTGGTGCACCCAGAGCTCTCTGGACGATATACTGGTCGGTACACCAATACCACAAACCGATAACTGGAGCACAGAATAACATACCGAGCCATGGATAATTATCATTAAAGTACCATGCCATTTTACCGGTTCTTGTTATTTCTCCTGCAGCGTTAACTGTGTCGGTAATACTTTTAACAGGTTCCCATGTAAATTCAATTCCTTTTGGTACCAATGGTTTCCAGAGGTTGAACATTTCAGAGCCGCAAATTTCTCTTAACTGTCCCCAGCCGCCTAATGCTTTGAGGCCAAAAATTGTCAGTAAAAGCGAACCGATAACAAGTATAACTGTTTGTATTGCTTCGGTATAAGCTACAGCTCTTAGACCGCCAAGCACGGTATAAATACCAGTTAAGACGATTACGAGAATTGAACCCAACCAGAAACTATCTAAATGTATTGAGCCTATAGATAACCCCATATTAGGTAGAAGTACTGAAAATACGACACCGCCAGCGAAGATACCTACAGCGATTTTTGTAATTACATATGCTATAAGTGAAATCAGTGACAATACCCAGCGGGAAGTTGGTGAAAATCTTTTTTCGAGGAACTCCGGCATGGTAAATACTTTTGAACGCATATAAAACGGAACCATGACCCAGCCTAAAACCAAAAGACACCAGGCATGAAGTTCATAGTGTGCCATAGCAACACCATCGGTTGTACCTGAACCGGCCAGACCGACAAGGTGCTCAGAGCCGATATTCGATGCAAAAATTGATGCACCTACGATAAACCAACCAAGATTTCTACCGGCAAGAAAGTAATCATCAGTAGTATCTTTGCTTTTCTTAATAACCCACCATGCAAGGCCGAAAAGAATTGCAAAGTAACCTATAATGACTACCCAGTCCAGTGCGACGAATTTTCCTTCCGCTTGCGCGAGAATTCCCAATACATCCATAAAAGGTCCTTTCCTAAAATTCTGGTGATATTACACCAATGTAACAATAAGTACAATTTCCGCAAATTTTATTAGTTTTTGTTAATACTTGCAATTAGTTTTACAAAAATGTTCAAAATTTTTCATACAAAAATAGTAATTTGCTCACATAGTCCCAAAAAATGCTTTTTATCAGGCCTGTAAGCAAACAAATTGTGTTGTCAGGTTCAAATTTAATGATTTTTGGTAAATGTTGTGTAAAAAAGCAGTATTTTACAAAAATAAAAATTTTAGGTTGCTTAGTAAGAACTTGCCACATATCAAAAAAAGGATTATTATTGTTCGACAATATAATTTGATAGGAGAAGATATGTCATTTACAATAGGTCTTGATTACGGAACAAATTCAGTAAGATGTTTAATAGTTGATACTTCAAACGGCCGCGAATTAGGTACATTCATTTATGAATACGAAACCGGTCAGGCTGGGATAATTATCGATTCGAGCGACCATAACGTAGCTCGTCAAAATCCTGCCGACTACCTCAAAGGCATCGAAGTAACTATCGCCGGCGCGATTGCTCAGGCGAAAAAAGCCGATCCGAAGTTCAATCCCAAAAATATAGTCGGAATAGGAGTAGATACTACAGGTTCGACTCCTTTGCCGGTCGATAAGGATGGAACTCCTCTTGCGTTGCTTGACGCATACAAGAATAATCCGAATGCCCACGCATGGTTATGGAAGGATCATACAGGTTACGCCGAAGCCGCGGAAATTACCGAATTGGCAAAGAAAAAACATCCGGAATACCTCGCAAAGTGCGGCGGAACATATTCTTCCGAGTGGTTCTTCAGCAAAATACTTCATTGCCTCAGAACCGCACCGGAAATCTTTGATGCGGCTTATACATGGGTCGAACATGCAGACTGGATTCCCGCCGTTTTAACTGGTACTGATCATCCTGACAAAATAAAACGCTGCCGTTGTGCCGCTGGTCATAAAGCTATGTTCAACGATTCATGGGGTGGATATCCTGATGAAAAGTTCTTAACAAAACTTGATCCCAAGCTTGGCAAATTACGAAAGACTTTAGGTAACAAGACATTCGCAGTAGACCAGGCCGCTGGTAAACTTACAGATAAATGGACAAGCAAACTTGGACTAAAAGCCGGTATTCCGGTTGCGATTGGCGCATTCGACGCGCATCTCGGCGCAGTCGGTTCAGGAATCAAGCCGGGCACGCTTGTCAAAATCATCGGAACAAGTACATGCGATTTGGTAGTCGCTCCGATGAGTACGAAACTTCCTGACATTCCGGGTATTTGCGGCATAGTCGAAGGTTCGGTTTTACCTGATTGCTATGGTCTCGAAGCAGGCCAGTCGGCAGTTGGTGACATATTCAACTGGTTCGTGAATTACATTCAGCCGGGCGGCAAAGAAGTTGGTTCGCATGTTAATCTTACGGAAAAAGCAGCAAAACTTAAACCGGGTCAATCCGGCTTACTCGCTCTCGACTGGAACAATGGCAACAGAACAATTCTCGTTGACCAGAGACTCACGGGTCTTCTGTTGGGCCAGACACTTCATACAAAACCTGAAGAAATATATCGCGCACTTATCGAAGCAACAGCTTTTGGCGCATTAGCGATTATTAATCGTTTCGAAGAATACGGCGTAAAAATCAGCGAAGTAGTAAACTGCGGCGGTATTGCTGAAAAGAACGCGATGGTCATGCAGATTTACGCTGATATAACCGGCCGCGAGATGAAAGTGTCACGCTCTGCACAAACATGTGCGTTAGGTTCAGCCGTAGCGGCCGCTGTAGTCGGCGGTGCGCATCCTGATTATGACACAGCCCAGGCTGCGATGTGCGGTATAAAAGATATTACTTATAAACCAATCGTGAAAAATCATGAGGTTTATAAAAAGCTTTACGCTCTCTATAAACAATTACATGATGCACTGGGCTTAAAAGCAGCTCCGGGCAAAATGTATAATATTATGAAGGATTTATTAGATATAAAGGAAGAAGCTAATTCTTAAAGTGCAACTATGTATAAAAAATTGAAAGAAGCGGTTTACGAAGCAAATATCGAACTGCAAAGACAAAGATTGATAATTTATAGCTGGGGTAATGTCAGCGGCATCGACCGTGATAAAGGTGTTGTCGCAATAAAACCAAGCGGCGTTAAATATGATGAACTTACACCGAAACAGATTGTAGTACTCGATTTGAATGGAAAGGTTATAGAAGGTGACATGAATCCATCTTCCGATACTCCGACACATCTCGAGTTGTATCGTAAATTCAAAGCAGTTGGAGGAATCTGCCATACTCATTCTACATACGCAACAATATGGGCACAGGCATGCATGGAGATTCCATGTTTCGGTACGACCGCCGCGGATTATTTCTATGGCGAAATTCCTGTCACTGATGTAATGACAGATGATGAAATAAAAAAGGATTACGAATTAAATACAGGCAAGGCGATTGTAAAGAGATTCAAAGGTATTGATCCGATGCAAATGCCTGCTGTACTTGTGGCAAATCACGGCCCGTTCACATGGGGCAAAGATGCAGACGGTGCTGTGGAATCGGCTGTAATTCTCGAGCAGGTCGCAATGATGGCTCTTGGTACTGTAACTATTAATCCGAATCCGAATCCAATTAGTAATGTTCTCTTAGATAAACATTATTTAAGAAAACACGGAAAAAATGCTTATTATGGGCAGAAAGTAAAGGGTAAAAAACATGACTAAACTAAAAGATTTCGAAGTGTGGTTCTTAACTGGAAGCCAGCACTTATATGGCGCAGAAACACTGAAACAAGTCGATGATGACTCAAGTAAAATTGTGGATTATTTGAACAAGTCAGCACAGATTCCATGTCAGGTTGTATTCAAGCCGGTTCTCAAAACACCTGATGAAATTACAAACATCTGTGTTAAGGCAAACACTTCTCCTAAATGCGTCGGTCTTATTACATGGATGCATACTTTCAGCCCGGCTAAGATGTGGATTGCTGGACTCGGTATTCTGAGGAAACCTTTTGTTCACTTGCATACACAATTCAACCAGGATATTCCATGGAAAACTATAGACATGGACTTCATGAACCTCAACCAGTCCGCTCACGGCGGTAGAGAGTTCGGTTTTATCTGCAGCAGGATGCGCAAAAACCGTAAGGTTATTGTAGGTCACTGGAAAGATAAAGAAGTAGTTGAAAAACTTGACATCTGGATGAGAGCCGCTTGTGCATGGAACGATTGGCAGGGAATGAAAGTCGCGCGTTTCGGTGACAACATGCGTGAAGTAGCAGTCACAGAAGGCGACAAAGTCGAAGCGCAGAAAAAATTCGGTTATTCCGTAAACGGTTACGGCGTAGGTGACCTCGTTGCTGTTATCGAGAAAACAAAACCCGCACAAGTCGATGACATGATGGAACAATACAAAAAGGCTTACAAGATAAGCATTACAACGGAACAGCTCGAAAGCGTTCGCGTATCAGCGAAAATCGAAGTTGGCATGAGAACATTCCTCGAAAAGGGCGGCTTCAAAGCTTTCACAACAACATTCGAAGACTTGCACGGCCTCTTGCAGCTTCCGGGTCTTCCTGTACAAAGATTGATGGCTGATGGATATGGTTTCGGCGCAGAAGGTGACTGGAAAACATCTGCTTTGGTTCGTGCTATGAAAGTCATGACTACAGACTTAAAAGGCGGAACATCCTTCATGGAAGATTACACATACCATCTTAATCCGAAAGGCATGAAAGTTCTCGGAGCACACATGCTCGAAGTATGCCCGACAATCGCGAGCGGCAAACCTGCTCTTGAAGTTCACCCGCTCGGTATCGGCGGAAAGAATGACCCGCCAAGACTTGTCTTCAACGTTCCGCAGGGTGACGGTATTAATGTATCAG
>CAZMPL010000234.1:0-5946 GCA_964567805.1 uncultured Pirellulales bacterium
TAAGCCAGACGTCACCTGTTACGATGAATATGGAAAATCTTAAGATAAGAAAAATTGATAAATCGGAACAAAGAACATGGCTTATTCCATATATGGGTGACGCAAGTTATGTCGCCGCTGCCGGTCTCAAGTATTATGGTGTCGATGCAAAGGTATTACCAACCAATACTCAACTCGGTTATGAAATAGCGCGCAAGCATATTTATACCGAAGTATGTTATCCGCTCAAGGGAGTTGTCGGTGACGCGATAGGTTTTCTTGTCGAGAAAATCAAAGAGTTTGGAAAAGAACATGTCGAGAAAAATTATCTTGTAATGCTTCCGACATCGAGCGGTCCTTGCCGATTCGGAAAATACACCGAGCTTGTCCGGGAATTTCTCGATAGGGAAGGTTTACAAAAAGTACCCGTCGTAGGTCCATCTTCAATTACTGATTATTATGATATACCTTTCCCAAGAGAATTGAGCGGTTCTGAAAAAATGAAAATGCAGCAGATTCTCTACAAGGGAATAAAAGCATCCGACCTTCTCGAAGAAATATATTTGAGATATAATCCTTATGCTGTTGATAAAAAAGAAATAGCAAAATTAAGACAGGAAAGACTTTCCGCTCTTGAAAAAGTTGTAGAGAAAGGCGCTGTAGTCTCAGACCTTGTCGAATGGGGAAAGGAAACAGTTTCTCAATTCAAAAAGATAAAACTTACCCAGACAGAAAGATTCCCGCTTGTATTGTATATCGGTGAAATTTATATGAGAATGCATGATCCTTATACCGGCTTTGTTATCAGGCAGCTCGAAAAGCAGGGACTTGAAATAGTCAGAGACCCGGTGACAGACTGGATCGATTATGTAAATAAGATGAACCGCAGGAATAAGAAGAGAGATCTTGGTCTTGCGTTCAAGAGTAAGAAGTTGTCGAAGATTTTAAAAGTTTCGAAGGAATATGCAAAATCCGCGCTAAAAGCTATGTATATATCCTCAGTCGAAATAAAAATTTCCGAGCCGTTCCATGAAGTACTCGAAGGCCGTCACGTTCTGCCCAAGCCGATGGAAATGATTGAGATAATGGAAAAGAATCACGAGTTCCATGGCAATATAGAAGGTGAATCTCCATTAAGTGCTGCTATCGCGTATCACTTGATGAATGATATGATTACTCCTCACGGCGATGCGTATATTTCCGGTATCTTCCATGTCGGGCCGTTTACGTGTATGCAGGAAGGAGTCGCGACCGCGAAGATCGAAGGAATGGCGAAAGAACTTCGCAAGCGCAAACCTGATTTGGTATTCCCGATTATTCACGCGTTCTTCGGAGATTCCGCAGGTGCAAATCTCGATTCGGAAATCGCGGTATTTACAGAACAATGCTACCAAAAGCAGGAAATGCTAAAACAGCGTTTCCATCCTCATTCGCCGGTTGAGGCTGATTCCAAAAAACAGGAAATAAAATCTATTTCTGCCCAAAATGAAAAAGCGGAATCCGTTTCGAAGAAAAATTCTATTAAATAATCAGCTTTATTTTTGAAAATTCAAGATTATGCCGTTGTATTTACAGCGGCATTTCTTTTTATCTTTACCTGTACAGATTGTTCAAAAAAAGCTGTTCAATTTTTGTTTTTTAAGATAAAATCTTCCCCGATGTTTCGCAGAGAGAAACAGACAAAAAGTTTCAGGTTAATTATAGTCCTTTAAGGATAGAAGGAAGTAATGATGAATAATGCAGTCTTAAAGACAAATGTAGAAGGATACGACCCGATACGAGGAAAAGTACGCGATATATATGACCTGGGCGAACAATTGCTTATAGTCGCGACCGACAGGATTAGTGCTTTCGATGTAGTAATGTCCAACGGCATACCCAAAAAAGGAATCGTTCTTACACAAATTTCAAAGTTCTGGTTCGGCTATCTTACCGGTATTGAAAACCACCTGATTTCGGATGACATAAATGATTTTCCTGAACCTTTCTGCGATTCTCCCGAGCAGTTCGAAGGACGAAGTATGCTCGTTAAAAAAGGAAATGTTCTTCCAATAGAATGCGTTATCCGCGGCTATCTCGCAGGTTCCGGCTGGAAGGAATATCAGCAAAGTCGAACTGTCTGCGGCCAGAAATTACCTGCAGGCCTAAAACAATGCCAGAAACTTCCTGAATTAATTTTTACTCCCGCAACAAAAGCAGAGCGCGGCCAGCACGATGAAAATATCAGCTTCGAGAGATGCGCTAAAATAGTTGGTATGGAAACGGCTGAATATGTTCGCGACAAGAGTATAGAGATTTTCGAAGCCGCGAGTAAATACGCCGAAACAAAAGGTATAATCTTAGCCGATACGAAATTCGAATGGGCAATTTACGACGATAGACTGATTTTGGTTGATGAGGTTTTAACACCCGATTCATCACGTTTCTGGCCTGCGGATAAATACGAAGCCGGACGTGACCAGGAAAGTTTCGATAAGCAGTTTGTCCGTAATTATCTTGAAGATATAAAATTCGACAAATCAGGCCCGGGAGTAGAATTACCTGAAGATATTATTGCAAAAACAAGCGCAAAATATATCCAGGCCTACGAGCAGCTTACAGGCCGGAAATTCAAATTTTAGTTAATAATCAGACATTATAAATTGTCGAATAATACAGCCCTGCATTTTATGCCGGGCTTTTTTTATAAATTCTTTTACACAATTTTGCTCCATGCGAGTTATTATTAATAGAAATTGAGTGTACTCGATATGTAGCATGGGCTTCCAGCCCATGTAAGCATGGCTTAGATGGCCATGCCACAAAAAGGAAGAATGGAGTTATTTTGAGAATATGAAGCATTCCGAGCGTTTGGAAGTTTTTGAAAAAGTGCGAGCTGATTACGCTGATTTTCTTACAGCCGTCCTTTGGAAATTGACTGGCGATAGGGAGCTTTTCACTGAAGCAATACAGAATGCTCTGCTTCTAATGTGGAAAAATGTAGAAAAACTTCAAGGTGAAAATGCCGGAGGTTATATCTACAAAATCGCACTGTCAGCCAATTCCAAAGCATGGCGAAACAGAATAGGCAGAAATGGCCAGTTACCGAAAGAAACAATCAGTAACAATTCAGAAGCAGAAGAAGATATCGACAATGCAACTCTGGTATTAAAGTTAAGAAAAGCGATGAGTCAGCTTTCTGAAAAGCAAAGTTCCGCAATAGTATTACGATACTTCGAACAAAAGGATTACGAAGCGATTGCAGGCAAGTTGCAATGTACTAACGCAGGAGCAAGGTCGCATGTCTCCAAGGCTCTGGCAAATTTGAAAAACAAATTATCTCACCTTTATGAAATAGAGGTCGAAAAATGAATAAAGAAAAAATAGAAGAAATCCTGAAAAGCCTGGGAACAGAAAAAATTCCCGAAGATATTCAAATACTCGCAAAAGAAACTTCAGATAAATTCTCGAAAGAATTAGCTCAGGAGAAACATCCAAAACAGAATATAATGACTTTTATATTCGAAAACAGAATTTCAAAATTAGCCGCTGCGGCTGCAATTATTATTGTCGTTCTATTTGGTCTAAATAAATTTGGAAACTCAAGTATTGCCTGGGCGGATGTTGTCGAAAAATTTCAGTCCGTAGAATTTTTCAGTGCGGTTTTTTATGAAAAGGATGATGCTTTAGATGAGCCGGAGCAAATCGAGCTGTGGATGGGGCAGGGCGGTAATGTGAGAATGCGCATGGGTTCACAGGTAATTTTCGGCCAGGGCGGAAAAATAACAAAGGCTTTCGATATGTCTAATCGCAGTCAGGTTGAGCCGGATTCCCGTGGTGAGCGCATGCTTGAGATGCTTTCAAGTTCAAAAGGTCAATTTTCTCTTGGTACTATTCTGAATATTGCTGCAAAAGGCGGACTGACAGATGTCACTCCACTTGTAAATTCTGATGCGAAAATTTCCGAGGACCTTGTTGTTTTTGACAGTCAGCTTTACGAAACACAATGGATGCGAATTTGGGCCTTGCGTGAAAGTAAACTTCCTGTTCATATTCGAATATGGGATTCGAGAGATGGATATTGTTTGGATGCTTTTCTGACTTATTCAAACAAGCAACCTGATGAATTTTTCGATCCAAACGCTTTCGATAAAGTTTTCCGTCAGCAACAAGAGAATAATACCAATATCGTTTATGCTTTCCTAACCGATCCAGGAGGTAGAGATATTACACCAAAAGATATTTTCAAGAAAGACGGCGGCTATCATATGCCCGTTATAAAACGAGCAGGCATATCGAAGGGCGGTGCTTTTTGGATAGTTGCGGATAAATCTCGTAACATGATGCCTGATGGTTTCGAAATAAATTGTTTATCTTCTATCGAAGATGATCTTGGACGAACATATATCAATTATGGGCGAGGTTTCAGTTTTGGCGGTGAAAAATCACTCAATATCTTTCTACCTCTTGACTTTCCCTTCGATGAGCGCAGGCCAACAAGGGTGACATTAACTTGTGATACGCGAGAATATCACTTTAATAATCCCGAGCTTATCGGCACTGTCGATTTGACAGAATGGGAACCAAATACTCCTTGTCCTCAACTAAGCCAGCCTGGTATAACAAGTGATTCTGATTTAAAAATTGGTTTAGCATGGAACCTTACAGATCCAAAATACATTGATAAACTCAAGCGAATTATAGAATCAATACCGGGAGAACCGGAAAATAATTCCGATGCCTTTAACAGGGAAAGATTGCGACTTGAAATGCTTGTAAATAATAAGCAATTCGAAGAAGCGGCTGATCTTGGAGAGCATCTAATGCCTTTACTTGATAAGGAATACCGCTCAGAGGGACAACGCATGAGTCCTTACATTTTCGATGATTATATAATCGCTCTTGCCTGTTCAGGAAAACTCGATGAAGCTGAAAAAACATGGAAGTATATAATAAGCATCGAACCTGAACTTAGTAATTTAACCAAAGAATCACAAAAATTTTATAAAGATAATCTTCATAGGCAATTAGAAAATTGTCTTCGTATTATGGTACCTAATCTATCATCAAAAGGACATTTAACGATAGATCAGATTAACAAAATATTCGATATTGAAATTAAAAATAATGAACTTTTCCAACATTATACATTCTGGGACTGGAATCCGGAGTTTGAAAAACCAAAGTATAAAAACTGGGAACGTCACTTAACCGGACTCGCTGAATATTATCAATCACATTCTCTGCCTGAAACAATGGAAATTGTTGAGCGTGATGCAAAGGAAGAATACGGGGCACATAAAAGAGAAATGCCCGGCATAACAACTCACTATGTTGAAAATATCCAGAAGACTCTTCCGCGATGGGCAACTTCTTATCAATCTACGGATTTAGCCGGACGTGTTCGAATCGATGGAGACGTTCCTGATATTGAATTAAATCATGACCTTGTATATCAAAAAGATACTCAATCTTCGGAAATAATTCCCTTTGTGCTCAGGCATTTTGGTTTGGAGATAGTTGAAGTCAATGAACCTCGAACAGTATGGATTGCAAATTATGATGGCAGGAAACTTAAAGATTTTCATGAAGTCGTTGCTCCGGTTCCATATACAGGTGGAGAAAGAAAAGTTGGTATGATGGGATCGTCAAACAGCGACGGATGGGGATTGGATTATTTATTTGCAGCGTTTATGATAAAACAGAATAAGGATTATAAAGCACATGGTATTGTTATTATTGACCATACTGGAATAAAAGAAAAAGTAAGCTATGAAGGACCGATTTGGGAAGGGCCGGAAGCGTTAGACATAGCCCGCAAATGGTTCCATGACGAGTTTGGAATAACTTTTACCGAAGAAACTCGCCCAATGAAAACATATGTGATAAAAAAGCGAACAGAATAACAAAATTAATGATTTAAACATTATAAGCCGAGCCTGAAAAACTCGGCTTTTTTTATTTTTGCAATCTGGCAAGTTCGTCGCG
>CAZMPL010000235.1:0-3147 GCA_964567805.1 uncultured Pirellulales bacterium
AATTCTTGCGATACCGGCTGATATTGTACAAACTTTGTATGGAAGGGGGGTAAAGCCGCACAAGAAGACAATCCAGAAATCGAATTGATCGTACCAGTTCTGGAACTTCGCGAAATTCTCCTGATTCAAACCGATTCCGCCCAGATGAGCGAATACCCATGTACTTATTGCACTCCAAAGAAAAATTCCGATGCAATATCCGAATATTCCTCCCAGTACAGAAGCGATGGAACAGGCCATTGCGAATTTGAACCATTTTTTAGGCGCTCCGAGTGTAAGCGGCGCGAGCAGTACATCCGGCGGAACCGGGAAGAAGCTTGATTCGGAGAAACTTAAAGCGAACAAAGCGGTTGAGCCGTATTTCGTATCGGCAAAATGAATTACCCAGTTATACAATCTTCTGTGCCAGTGCCACCATGGAACAGTTTTGCTGCCTATATCACCTGTGCTTTCGCTCGGCATTGTGTAGTCTTTCAAATAATCAAATAAAGAATCGCCTTGTTTAGTTATTCAGCAATTGGTTGGGATTCCATCGATATGCTGTTTATTGTGGAAAAATCAACGATTCTTATTGTATTCTCGAATATATCCTTTCCCTTACCCTGTTTTGGATAATCCGCCGGAATGAAAGGAATCATGCCGCTATAGTAAGCCTGTTCCTGAAATTCTCTGGGCTCTTTGCGAATATCCTTTTTGCAACCATCGATATTAAACATCCATTCAAGAGTATTATCGATAATTTCATCTAAATGGACGTTTTCGGGCTTATCTTTATTGTTTTTGTGATCCTTCATTTTCGAACTTCCCTGCCGGATCCCCGGCTTTAAACAATACTTCAAACCTGGTTACTAACGACCCATATAAAACATAACCTAAAATCATATGAAATGTAAATAAAAAATTACTTAAAAAGCATCAGATATTTTGACTGAAAACTAAAAGTAAAATTAGCAATCTGATTATTGATTGAATCTTGAAACTATTTTGAAAATCGTATATATTGTCTCAAAACGTAGAAATAATTGGTTTTTTCATAGATATTAAGGTGGCAGCCTTCCCTACGGGTGGTTGGTACTTAAATTTTATTTGAATTAGGATTATTGAATGGCAAAAGAAATTAGGCTGCCTCAGCTGGGTCAAACGATGGAGGAAGGAACTGTAGTCAAATGTCTCGTCAAAGAAGGTGATGAAGTTAAAAATGGCGATATAATTTTCGAGATAGAAACAGATAAAGCTACTCTTGAGATGGAATCTCCGAATGATGGATTTGTAAAAAATATTCTCGTTTCGATAGACCAGACTATCCCGGTCGGCGAACCTCTGCTTGTGCTCGGACAAAAGGATGAAACTGTTCCACAGAGTTTTATCGATTCTCTTTCAAGTTCGAAAGCTGTATCGAAGAAAATTCAACCGAGACAGATTTCTGAAACGGGCGTCATTCCAATCGAGATTTCAATCGGTAATACCCCGGATACAATTACAGGACCAGACATTAAAGAAGTTTTGTCTGGTAATTCTTTATTGCAGGCAACTGCTTCGCCGGACAAGGTAAAGCTCGGACAAAGATTTCCTGTTAACAGGCTTCAGAAATTAACCGCGCAGAGAATGCTCAAATCCAAACGTGAAATACCATGCTTTTATCTTACAGTTAAAACAGATGTCACTGGCCTTGTCAAATTGCGTGACCGTCTGAATAATAATGGTGACATTAAATATTCCTACAACGATTTCATAGTCAAAGCGATTGCGACCGGCATTGAAAAATTTCCTATCATGACGGGACAGGTTGAAGGTGACATGATAAAGGTTCAGGAATCGATTAATGTTGGTGTCGCGGTTTCTGTTCCGGCCGGCCTGGTGGTTCCCGTTATCAAAGATGTGAATAACAAAGATATAAGACAGATATCGAGTGACAGTAAAGTTCTGATTGATAAGGCTCGAAATAATAAACTGGCACTGACTGATTTGGAAGGGGCCTGTATAACAATAAGCAATCTTGGCGCTTACGGTATCGATAATTTTATTCCTATTGTTGTGCCGGGACAATGTTCCATTCTTGGTGTCGGCAAAATCAACGATATATGCGTTCCTGATAATGGAAATATGGCCGTACGCAAACAGATTAGCCTGACCCTTTCAGTCGATCATAAAGTCGTAAATGGTGCATACGCCGCTCAGTTTATGGATTTCGTTCATAAATTACTGGAAGATAGCTCGAATTTTGAAATTGATAAATAAGTATCCATATTGGGACTTGTCATCCTGAGTGAAACGAAGGATCTGGTCTGCGAATGATAAATATGTATCATTTGTAAATTCATATTCGATAGCCAGATGCTTCACCCCTTCGGGATTCAGCATGACAAAAAAGGAATTGGCGAATTTAAGTTTGTTCCTTGAATACGTTCGCAAAATGCAGGAGGTTTTTATGACTAATCGCTCAGGAGCATCGGATAGTAAAACCTTACTTAACATTGTAATAGGAATTATCTGTATAATCGGCGTGATTGCGGTTTTGCGTTTCGACGCGACAGGAGAAAAAGGCACCGGCCTTGGTTCTGATTTCAAATATGATATCGAAGAGCTATCGAAAATTGATCCCAACCTGATAATTTATGAAGAATCTGTTCCGCAAATCAAAACAGGATTTTCTGTAACTCATGCGGTCGCGGTCAATCAAGCGGACATGATTTATGTAGCGGGCGATAAAGCGATCAGAATTTTTGATGATACAGGAAAACAGCAAAATGAAATTGAGTTGAATTCTGAGCCGCGTTGCCTTGCGATTGAAAACGAAGTCAATAACGTGACACTCTATATTGGAATGAAGGACCATGTTGAGATTTACCGCAGCGGAAAGTTATTAAAAACATGGCAAAGCCTCGGTAATAAAGCTGTTCTGACAAGTATCGCGGTTTCTGATGAAGATATTTTCGTCGCTGACGCTGGAAACCGCGTAGTTGTACGTTTCGACAAGGATGGCAACATCAAAAATAAAATCGGTGAAAAAAACGAATCCAAAAATGTTCCCGGTTTTGTAATACCAAGTCCATATTTCGATTTAGCTATTGCAAGGGATGGACTTTTGCGAGTTGTAAATCCCGGCAAGCAGAAGATAGAAGCATACACTTTCGCCGGTGACCTCGA
>CAZMPL010000235.1:3157-5906 GCA_964567805.1 uncultured Pirellulales bacterium
TTTCTGCGGCTGCTGCAACCCGGTCAATATCGCAATCTTATATGGTGACGATTCTTTTGGAGATGATGATAAATTCATAACAAGCGAAAAAGGTCTAACAAGGATAAAAGTTTACGACAACGATGGCAAATTCATCGGAGCAGTAGCCGGTCCCGCACAGTTGATAGATGGCGGAAAAATAGAAGTCTGTGATTCTCCCGAAGAATGCCAAATGGGCGGCTTCGATGTCGCGGTCGATTCTACAGGCAGGGTAATTGTTCTGGATACAATCAAAAATATAGTTAGAATATTCTCCAGAACTGAAAAAGAGTAACTTCTGAAAAATGGTTAAATGCTCCAATATATTTGAGAGGAGTAACAGAAAAGAAAAAATGTATCAAACAAAGCGTGAAGGAGAGAAATAATGACACAAAACAAAAAGTACATTTTGATATTATCAGTTTCAATTCTATTGTTGAGTACAAATGTTCTTGCCCAGGCAGATGATAATGGCTACAAACTTGTCGATTCCAGTCAAGTTCCTGAAATTCTTTCAAAACTGTCAACTGCCTCTAAATCTAATTATGAAAAGATTAAGACATGGGAATGCCAAATCACAGAAGATTCCATGATTACAATTAAAGGAGAAACAGCAAAGAGATTGATTAAGGAAAGTACCGATTTTATATCTGTTGATCCGATTCAAGAAATTCAAAGATTCAGTAATGCAAAAACAAGTTTTAAAATAGATATGGCAAAAAATTTGCTCTTCAGTATTTCAACAAGTACGGAGCCTTATATTTATAAAGAACCGGAGAAAGAAGAAAAATATCCATCAAAAAGTTTACCTGAAGAGCTTATTAATATTTCTACACCAGATCATCAAATACAAATAGTTCCTTATTCAAAAAACAAAGATAATGTTACAACAAGCAGAATGGGTATTAAGAGAAGAGCAGGCAAGTCTGGTATAACTGATCCAAGGGTAGTTTTCAATGCAGGTGGAAAAACATTATGGTTATTGCTGTCACAATTTTCTCAATCGCTTCAGATTCCAGATATTGAATATTTCGGAGTTGTTATCAAAGAAAAATCTGATGGCAAAAAAATAATATATCGCTTAGAAATCTCAGATCCAAATGAGAGTTGGCATTTCATGGTACTTGAATTGAATAGCGAGACAGGATTTAATTATACTTGTATGGAAAACTGGTTCGATGAAAATTTGTTAATGTCTAAGATAATTACTGAATTTGTTGAAATTAATGGTACATTTCTCCCAAACAAATGGAAGGTCTCACATTATTCCAGGGAAGGAAGATTAGAAAAAGAGGAGAGTATTACTGTTAAGAATCAGCAAATTAATAATACTGTTCCAGAAAGTGCATTTTCAGAACAGACTTATCTTAAAGATGGTGACCATTTGTTAGATGAAGCTACAAGACAAAGATACAAATATGAAAATGGAAAATTAATTAAGGAATAATTATGGAGTGTCCATAATAGTGCGAATATTAGAGGAAATGTTATTGAATGCAATTACTAAAGGATTATCAGTTTTTGTTGTTTTTAATTTTTCTTGGCGTTCCTTTGCTTTTATTTATAGAGCATTTAATTGTACTGTATAGAATTAGAAATATTGTTAGAATATATTCAAGTTTTGAAAAGTAGTTTAAACACAACATAGTTTTAGATGGAAAGCAGTTGAATAATTGAGGTTACTATTATGAAACGTTTTTTCCTGATAATAGCAATTGCGCTTCTGATGATTCCTTTGGATGGTTATAGCCAGGTTACCGGTAAAAAAAACGACCGTAAAGTTCTTCGTGTAATCATGTCAACGGATTTTCCGCCAATAGGCGTTGTCAAGAGCGGCGATGTACCAAACACACAAAAAAGCGATCCTGATGATATGCAGTCTATGGTCCGTTTCCTGTTATATGCCAATGAGTTTGATATTGAAGGACTAATCGCTTCGTCAGGTACTTTTGCCAATGTTGCCAATAAACAAAACATACTGGATGTACTCGGCCGCTATGAAATGGTTTATGATAACCTGAAGAAACATGATCCAAATTATCCCAGTGCTGATTATCTGCGTTCGGTCACCTTCCAGGGTCTTACCGGCACATGGGGCAAAACAGTTAGCAATAATATTGGCGAAGGCAAAGACAGCGAAGCTTCGGAAGCGATTATAAGGATAGTTGATAAACCTGATTCGCGTCCGGTATGGATATGTGTCTGGGGTGATTGCAGCAATATAGCTCAAGCTATCTGGAAGGTGCAGAATACGCGCAGTGACACTGAGTTGAAAACCTTCCTTGGCAAGATACGTATCCATCAAATCGCGCATCAGGATGATACTATCGATTGGCTTCTCAATAATTTTCCGGATTTGTTCATAATCTACTCGAGGACGACTTATCAGGGCATGTTTGGCGGCTCTGATCCGGTTTCTAATCTCGCATGGGTTAACGAGAACATTCGTAATAACCATGGCCCTCTCTGTGACGTGTACCCGCATGAAGGAATTGGCTGCACCGGCGTCTGTGAAGGAGATTCTCCTTCGTTCCTGTATTTAGTAAGCGCAAATCGCGGGCTTAACAATCCGGAAGATCCCACACAGGAAAGCTGGGGCGGACAGTTCAAGCGTGATGGTACGACCAATCATTATGTTGATGGCCCCGGCAGAGCGACTATCTCGAAATGGCGTAAGGACTACCAGAAAGAGTTCGCAGAACGTGCAGACTGGTGCATAAGTAAATGAGAA
>CAZMPL010000236.1:0-5872 GCA_964567805.1 uncultured Pirellulales bacterium
ACCGCTTTTTTCACCGACCGCGACCATGTGAGCAATCGCCGGATCAATTACGCCGCTGTCACGCAAAGGTGTCGCAATGTCCGCTCCGGCAAGAATTCTTTCACGTGCCTGATGTATCGCTTTTTTCATTATAGTATTGCCGGTAACTTCCGCGACGACACGAAGCGATTCTGCCATAGCAAGCCCGGAACCAATCAGGGTTGAAAGTGTCGAAGCAAATCTCGCGACAACACGCTGTTTGATAAGCGAGCCGAAAAGAGGTAAGGATAATAACATTTTGTCACGCAAATATGCGCCGCGTTCAGTTTTTACAAATCGCCATAAAATCGTGATTATCGCAAAAATCACACCTAATACTATAATAATCTTCCAGCTTACTACTATGTTTTTAAAATCCATTAACCTCTGTGTCAGCCATGGCAATTCCTGTCCCGCCTGTTCGATTTGTTCGCCTATTGTCGGGATGACTTTTATCGTCATAAACATAATCACGAAAACACAGAAGATAACTAATATTACCGGGTATATCATCGCGGTAATAATTTTTGATTCGACTTTCTGCCTTTTTTCCATGAAGCCGGCGATAGTCGTGAGGCTTTGTCCCAGGGAACCCGTCATGTCACCGACTCTAACCATGCTTACGTATATTACATCGAAAAAATCGGTATGATCCTTGATAGCATCAGTAAAGGATTCGCCTGTCACTACACGGTCACGAATATCAATAATTGCATTTTTTAATTTTGTGTCATTGATTTGCAGAGACAAAACGGAAAGTGAGTCAGTAAGCTTGATACCGGAATTGAGCAAAGTGGCCATTTGCTTTGTAAACTCAATAACCTGGTTTTTATTACCCTTCGACAAGCCGGGCAAAAAACCGGTTTTATTTTTCTCATCCGAGCCTGTTTCCACAATTGACGAAGGATGGATATTTCGCACCCTGAGTTGCTTTCTGGCTGCATAGGGATTCTCAGCGGTTATAGAACCTTTAACCTTTTTGCCGTTTCCTTCTATAGCTGTATATTGATATCTTGGCATTTTTTATAACTCTGAATCCCGCCATAAATATTCACGGGAAATATATACTAAGTAATATCTGCTTGCGTCACTCTCAGAACTTCAGCGATTGTAGTTATACCGGCAAGAGCTTTTTGTGCGCCATCAAGTCTCAAAGTCTTGAGCCCGGCGTCTAGCGCATGTCTTTTTATCGTACCGGCTGATTCTCTCGCGTATATAAGATTCTGAATGTCCTGGCTAATTAACATCATTTCATAAATTCCTGTTCTGCCGCGATAACCTGTCTGAAAACATTTATCGCAGCCTTTACCGACAAAGAATTTTCCCTTGCCGGCTTCATCAGCTAAACCAAGTTCCTTCAGCTCGTGCAATGCAGGCTCTACAGGCTCTTTGCAGTCCGGGCAAACTCTTCGTACGAGTCTCTGGGCTATTATAGCAATTAGAGATGAACTTACAAGATACGGCTCAACTCCGAGGTCCAAAAGCCTGCTGACTGCACCCGCTGAATCATTGGTATGTAAAGTACTGAAGACCAGGTGGCCTGTGAGTGAAGATTGTATGGCCATTCGGGCTGTCTCGATGTCACGAACCTCACCGACCATGATAACATCGGGGTCCTGACGAAGAACGTGCCGGAGAGATGTGGCGAAGGTCATGCCTTTTTTATTCGCAACCTGAATCTGGCTGATACCTTCGAGCTGATATTCAATCGGGTCTTCAATAGTGAGAACATTTTTTTCTGCTGAGTTTATTCTGTTAAGACAGGCATACAACGTCGTGCTTTTACCACTGCCCGTCGGGCCTGTCACGAAAATTACACCATGAGAACGTGTAAGTAAAGAATCGAACTTATCGAGATCCTCTTTCGCGAGGCCCAATTCGTCCAAAGAAAAAATTCCTGAGCTTTTATCCAGCAGCCTGAGAACACTTCTTTCACCGAAACTTGTCGGTACTGTACTGATACGCAAATCAACTTCTCTCTGGCCGAGCCTTACGGTGCATCTGCCGTCCTGCGGAAGTCTTCGTTCCGCGATATCCATCCCCGCCATAACTTTGATACGCGAAGTAATAAGCGGCAGAGTGTTTTTATTCAGGCTTAACGCATCGTATAGGATTCCATCGATTCGATAACGAATCTGAATTCTCGATTCGAACGGGTGAACGTGAATATCACTTGCCCGAAGCTGCAAAGCGCGAAACAATATATCATTTACAAGTCTGATAACCGGAGGCCTGTTCACTACATCGAGAAGGTCATCAGAAGTCGAAGCTTCATCGACAAGCTGGTCAAGATTCTGTGAGTCAAGTTCTTCAGCTACTTCTTCGATAATCGTTGATCTCTGCTCATACGCAACGTCAATAACAGAAGTAATAGCTGCACGTGTCGAAACAGCGGCTTTTACGGGAAGCCCGGTCATCTTCGAGACGTTATCAAGTGCATTCGTATCGAGCGGTTTTGAGAGAACAACTGTCAGTTCTGTTAAGCCGCCTTCATCACCTGATTCGCCGGAAGCTTCACTGTTCGATTTAATACCGATAAGAAAGTGATGCTGAGCATAAGTTGCCGGTACTTTTTCTATGAACTCTATCGGAACACTTTTCGATGGAATATCAGTCAGATATTCCCAGCCGAGCGCTTCGGCGAATAATTTCAGCACTACATCTTCGGTATAGAACGGACAAGCTAATAAAACCTCGTCAATTCGTCCCTGGCCGGAGTTTTCTTCCAGATACTTACTCAGTTGTTCAGTATCCATCAGGCCCGTTCTTTTTGCTGTTTGTAATAGTAATTCTTTCATTTTTATTTTCTATCCAGTACTTTTTCTGGTACCATAGGTTTCGGTTTAATTCCCGGGAAACTTTGATATTCCTGGAATTGTTTTTCATATCCTTCGTATTCTTCCTGATTTCTTTTTGATATGCGTTC
Organism: uncultured Pirellulales bacterium; assembly: GCA_964567805.1. Lineage (GTDB taxonomy): Bacteria > Planctomycetota > Phycisphaerae > Sedimentisphaerales > Anaerobacaceae > JAFGPS01. The sequence continues at coordinate 2,945 of CAZMPL010000236.1, forward strand.
CAAATCAATCTGTCCGGCGCCTTCTTCATCCGGCGGTCTGATAATCTCGGCTTTTACGAATACATAGAGATTTCTCTGTATATCACTATTATTAACGGATCTGAAAAGTGTACCTAATAATGGAATCTCACTGAGGAACGGTACCTTTGAGCCGCCTTTGCTCTGATTCATTTTCAGCATTCCACCAAGAATTATTGTGCTGCCGTCCGGAATTGTGACCTTTGTTTGAACTGTGCTATCTGTTGTGTCCGGCGGTCTGTCACCTGTTATGGTCCCAAAATCTTTTCTTGTCAAAAGGATATCCAGACGCAGTAAGTCACTTTCACTGATATGAGGAGTAATATCAAGCTTGATACCGGCGTCATATGGTTCGTAGGATATTCCTGTTTCTATCAGGTTATCCTGTGTTCCCGCGTTAGCTGAGCTAAACGGGGTCGAGCTTTTCAAAATAACATATGTAGTATCAGTTGTGCTGATAGAACCCATCTGGTTATCATTGACAAGAATTTGCGGCTTAGCCATAACTCGGCCGTAATCTTTCTTCTCCATCATATTGAGAAGTGCGTTGATATGCTTGTCACCATAAAATCCTGTTCCGCCGGTAGCTCCATTAGACTGCATATCCAGATAATGGGCATTGGAACTTCTTGTACTGCCGCTTGGCGGGTCAAAAAGATTATATGCTCCTGATTGTGATTGTATTTTGCTTATATCAGGTAAAAGAGCCTTGGTTATACCAGATGTATTCGTAAGGTCAGGAATACTCGAAAGAAGATTAAGATCATAATTGAACGAGTCGTTCTTCGATATCTGAACTAATGTCACGTCAATTAAAACCTGCGGCCTGCGCTTATCCAATACTTTAATAAGGCTCGCTATCCAATCCTGGTTTCTCATGTTCGCGTTTACAATTAAAGAAGATGTGTTCGGATCGGAAACAATTGTAATCTGTTCATCCTGTTTCGGTACTACTGATTCGATTTTATCTTCCGGTCCTCGTATTGTTTCTTCAATCAGCGGCTCAAGAATTTTCAGAACATGATCAGGATCAGTATTTCTGAGCTGATAAATCCTGAAAGGTATATCTTCTCTGGCTTTATCTACAAGCTCTATTACAGTCGCTATACGGAAATGCTGTTCTTTTGTCGCGTTGATTAAGAGCGAGTTTGTAGATGCGACCAATACCGCCAGAGGTTCTTCTCCGACCGCCTGCAGAGTGTCACTATCACCTTCACTGACTCTTGGAGCCGGTGATGGAGGAATAGGTGCTTCTCTCGGTTCCGCACCGGCAGTAATACGCGGTGTTTGTGTTGATTGTGTTGATTTTGTTGTTCTTGAAGTATCCTTCGTATCCTGAGTTTTAGGAATAATATTAAGATCTTCGAGCTTTTTCAAAACTTCTTCCGCGTCGAGATATTCTATTTTATATTTCCTGAATTCGCGAGGATCATTTTGCGCGACATCGAGTGTATCGATAAGTTCTTCGACCTGGTCCAATTGCTTATCCAAACCTATCATAAGAACTCTATTGGTTCTTTCATCAGAATCGATGAATACTGTGCTTGTACCGGCGTCTGCTGAGCTTACAGAAGAAGCTGGTCTGCCCGAATCTGCAGCCGCTGCCGTGGTTAAACGTCTGACTTCTGCTTCCCATTGAGTCGTTCTATTTCTAAATGAAGCATCAGATTCGCCAGAGCGTTTTTCAGGACGAGGTGGAAGACTCGCCGAGCCGACGGATCCAGAAATTGTAATTGATACTGATTCCAACTGTTCGGCAAGTGCCTGTATCTTTGGAACAAGTGTCTGCGGATATGTATGCTGAAGCTGTCTGTATCTGAATTTTTTCGGATCACCCGGTTTATCTAATATTTCCAGCAGAGATTTGATACGAGGCATACGGCTCGCAAATTCTGTTATCATAAGTTTTTTATTTTCCGGAATTGTTGTTATCTGAATTCCAAGCTGCATTTGCCTGATCATATTTTCAGCAGTAGAAGTGTTTATATATTTAAGTTCAAAAGTCTCAGTTTTCACTGAATCACCTGGTTCCATAGGAGTATCTGGAAAAGCTGAATTATGACTTATAACACTATCCTTGGGAACTATAAGCACGAGATTACCTGGTTCTCGAACCATTGCTAAATTTTTGAATCGTAAAATTGTATCGAGATAATTGTAAAGGTCCCTGATTTTAATACTTCCTTTTAATACACCGTTCGGATTAATCGTTACATTTTGATTGGCAAGATCAGCAGCATTATACATAAAATCCATCTTCAGGTAAGGTCCAGCCAAACCAATAAATTCTGTTAATTCCAACTGTTCCGGCAAATTCAATACTATCTCAGTATCCAGATTGGGAATGCTTGAAATATCAACTATTGAATTTTCAGCTTCAAGGTTCGATTTTGTTTCAACAGGTTTTGCGTCAGGTGAAGATACGGTCTTAACCGCCGCCATTTCTGTTATTCTCTGATTGATATATTCCATATTCTGCTTGCTTTTCGAAACGTTTTCAGCAAGCAAAGCGGGAGCAATATTCAATTCAGTATTATTTTTCGCGGGCTCAATCCTGATTTCGTTTGTTTTAGCTATCGAAACCTGCTCCTGAGTATCCTGCGAATTGATTTTTTGGAGTTGAGTAATTGCATCAACTACTCTGTCTATCATATTCGAAGGGGCGATAATAATTACATTATCATTACAAATATCGATAATTGTCCTGGCGTGTCCATCTATAGCCGGAGGATTTGTAAAATCGCCGATAGTCATAGTTCCGATTTCATTCTTAATCAATGCGGCTGATGGAAGTTCTTTCGCGATTAAAGGAATAAATTTTACAGAATATTCCTTACTGCAATCGACAACATCCTTTATCACCCTTGCTTTTTGAAGGTTCGCAGGATTTGACGATGTAAACAGTACCGT